>JAGLWV010000127.1 GCA_023133225.1 Candidatus Aminicenantota bacterium
TTTTAATATTCCAGCAGATATTATACTTCAAGAACATTGACTTTAACGATCGTTCATAGTAGCTTTTTGAACAAGCTTCGTGAGAGCTACGATTTACTCACCGATAAGGGCTAATGGTATTTTTTTATTTTATCTTACCCTTCACGGAGGAATGTCATGATTAAAAACTACATTACAATCGCTCTGCGCAATATCCGTAAATATAAGGGGTACTCGTTCATCAACATCGTTGGACTGGCGATTGGGATGGCTGTTTGTATCCTGATACTGCTCTACGTACAGGACGAATTGAGCTTCGATAGCTACCACCAGCATGCGGACCGGATCTACCGAATAGAGCGTGCCTCACGCCAGCCGGACGGCTCGATAGAACCATACTTCTGTTCTCTAGCACCGTCCTTTGTTCCACTCCTGGAGAAAGATTTTCCCGAGATTGAACACGCTGTCCGTTTGTTCGGTCCTCCCAATGCCCTTTTACGCATGGGCGACATTGGCTTCAGCGAGGAGAGGCTTTTCTTTGCTGAAGAGGATATTTTCGAAGTCTTTACCATCCCACTTATCAAGGGCAACCAAAAGACCGCTCTAAAAAACCCGGCCAGCATTATCCTTTCGAGATCAATGGCCCGCAAGTACTTCGGCGACGAGAATCCTATGGACCGTGAGATAATGCTAGACAATCGGTTTCTCCTCAGTGTAACCGGAGTCATGGAAGACTCACCGCCCAACACTCACATCCATATGGATTTTCTAGTCTCCTACATCTCTCTCAAAGGGCTCTATGGAAAGGGCGAGAACGATTACTTTCTCGGTACGCGCAACTTCTCGGATAATGTCACCCTGGTCTATGTCAGGCTGGTAGAAAACGCCTCCTCAGGGGCTCTCCAGGACAAGATCCCAGAATTCCTGGACCTAAACATTCCCACTCGTAAGGACCGGGACGGCAACATCGTCAAGGCCAGTGAACGTATCTTCCTTCATGTCCGAAAAGTCAAAGACATTCACCTACACTCTCATACATCTAAAGAGGTCGAGCCGAATAGCGATATGAGTTATGTTGTCCTGTTCACAGCAATCGCCGCCTTCATCCTCATCATCGCCTGTATCAACTTCATGAATCTCAGTACAGCTCGAGCTTCTAAAAGAGCCAAGGAAGTTGGGCTCCGTAAAGTTGTAGGTGCCAACCGCAAGCTCCTGGCCATGCAATTCCTGGGCGAGTCTATGTTGATCTGTCTGATCGCCATTCTTCTGGCCCTGGGTATGGTGTTTCTGGTTCTTCCTTATTTCAGGGCTTTTTCAGGTCATGTTATCTACCTGCAGCACTTATTCTCTCTGACAGGATTGCTCATTTTTGTCGGGGTTTTTATTGTATCCGGTCTGGCAGCGGGCATCTACCCGGCTCTTTATATATCGGCCTTCCAACCAGTGACCATACTGAAAGGTGAACTCGGACGGGGGCTCAAAGGCCGTTTCCTGCGTAAGGTCCTAGTCGTATTCCAATTCGCCATGACCATAGCCCTTATATTCGCAGTGAACGTGGTTAATAAACAAATGCATTTTCTAAGGAACTCAGACGTGGGCTACGAGCGTGAGAATATTGTTATGATCCCGGCTGACCGGGAAGTCATAACCCGCTGGAAGACACTCAAACAGGAGTTGCTCATGAATCCCAAGGTCCTGGCTGCGTGTCTATCCAAGAGAGCACCAACAGGGCGGCTGCTCGATTCGCCCGGCTTTTCCATCGAGATCGATGGCGAGCGGAGGATAAGTCCTTTCGGCATGCCCCATAACCGAATCTCTCATGATTTCTTCAAGACCTACGGAATGACAATTGTGGCGGGGCGGGATTTCTCTGATGAGCACTCGACAGATGCCCGTGAGGCTTTCATCCTCAACGAGACAGCAGTCCGCCGTCTGGGCATTGAAAATCCGGCAGACTTAATCGATGCACCCCTCACTGTTCCCGGATGGAAAGGCCGTGTGATCGGTGTTGTTCGGGACTTTAACTATGAATCTATGCGGGACGAAATAAAGCCTATTGTAACTTACATCGCTCCTCAGCAGGCCAATACGCTGTCTGTACGCTTGGCAAAGGGCGGGATCAGGGAGACAATAGATCACATCAAGAGCGTCTGGTCCCGGTTCCATCCCGGGTATCCCCTGCAGTACACCTTTCTCAAGGACCGGATCAACCAGCTCTACCGCAACGAGGAACGCATGATGCAGATGTTCGGCTACTTCAGCTTACTGGCAATCATCATTGGATGCCTTGGGCTTTTCGGGCTTTCCTCATTTACAGCCGAACAGCGGACTAAAGAGATCGGCGTGCGTAAAGTGTTGGGTGCCACAGCACCAGACATCGTAATGCTGTTGTCGCAGGAGTTCGCCAAGTGGGTTCTCATTGCCAATATAATCGCCTGGCCGCTGGCTTTTGTTGTCATGAACGGTTGGCTGAAGAACTTCGCATACAGGGCCGGAATCGGAGTGGCACCTTTCCTGTTATCAGCCGGGATAGCGCTGGTCGTCGCCTTGCTCACGGTCAGCTACCAATCAATCAAGGCGGCAGCGGCAAATCCTGTAGATGCACTGCGGAATGAATAAGGGATACAACTTTCTCTTCATTGACTTTGAATTCTGCCTGTGATATCAAAATCAATAGATGTTTTGGGAACACTTCCCAGGTCTAACGCTTTGTGGCTGCTTGTCGATATACATAAGTTCATCTAAAAAACGGCCGCAAGATTCAGGAATATCAGAGTTAAAACTTAGGGATTTCCTTTGCATCAATTAATTTTATAAGGGGGGAGAGAAATGCAAAAAAATATTTTCTTACTGTGTCTCATCCTGGCCGTGATTTTTTCCGGATGTGGAAAAAAGGCAAAAGAACAACAGGTTCAAGTGGAAGTCATAGAAGGAGTCCGCCATATCATGAATCCGGTAACGCCATTAAGAGGTTCTGTATCTCTTGAATTGGAAAAAAAGCTGGAGATTAATCCCTATAAGTATGAAGACTTCGATTTAAGAGGTTTTAATGCGGTCAAAGATAAGGACGGTGAAATTATCCTGTTCGATATCAACGATTCCAAAGCTCAGAGATTTACTAAAAACGGCGGATACATCGGAAGCTTTTTCCGTCAGGGCCAGGGTCCTGGCGAGTTCGTTCCAATGAGGCTTCTTTACGTACGTTTTATGAACGGCCAGATATGGGTGACAGGCGATTATAAACTGGCAAAATTCGATAAACAGGGACAGTTCATTGATCAATTTTCTCTAGGAGATTTTATCTCTTTTTTTGTCGATGAGGGATGCTACATCACCGAAAAGAGGACAAGAATGGAGAAGGATACACATAAACAGATCATCATCAAAAATATCAAGGAGACAAATAAGATTGAAGAGGGCCCTGTTCTGATGGAGGGAAGAAATCTGGGAATGATCAGGCTTCTGCGCGGAGGATTTAGCGATGGATGGGGGACTCCAGGCATAGAATTTGCGGTTGATCGAATGGAGAAGAAAATATATGTGGCTATGAAGACAGAGTACAAAATCCATGTCAAGAATCAGGAAGGCCAATCCCTTTATGTTATCGAGAAGCCTTATATTCCCATAAAATTATCCAGTAAGGACAAAGAGACGATGCTTGAATCATTCTTTCAGCATCTGAGCGATCGAAAGCAACTGTACATCAACGCCTATCCTGATGAGTTGATGGCTATTAAAAAAATGAAGGTTCTTCCAAAGGGTTATCTGGCTGTCTACAGGATTTCAGGCCTCAAAAAGTACGTGATTGATATTTTTGACGGGAGTGGAAAATATGTGTACATGATTGAACAACCTGAGAACTATCCTATTGATGGGGCGGATTTCTATGATTTCGGTTTCACCACGGTGGAAACTGTAGATGACTTTCCTGTTTATGTCGAGTACTGGATCAAGAACCTACCGGAGATCTTCAGTGTTTCCTCCGATTAATTCTGTATGTTGAATTGCATCTAATAATCTCAAATTTATTTTCTATTCAGAACCACAAACAAAAAACTCTTTTTATGAACATAGAATTTTCCTCCTGAAATAAAGAAAAATAGAATCATTTCTTTTCGAGCCTTTTCAACATCTCTTTGGCATTGTTGTTCTCAGGATTGAGTTCAAGCGATTTTTTGTAGTTTTTGACTGCGTTTTTTTTATCACCGCTATTCATATAGGCTTCACCCAGGCTGTCGTAAGCATTGGCAGAATCCGGGTGCAATTCCACATTCAGTTTGAAAACTTCTATCGCTTCTCTTATTTTTCCATTTCCCATCAGTCTATATCCCATGGCATTGAACTCGCTTTCCTCAAAATAAAGCTTATTTTCGGGATCAGATTTTATCTCACGAAACCTTTTCAATCCCGCTTTAATACCGTTCTTATTGATCTCCTGTTCAATGCGGTAAGCTGCTGATTTGCCGATGATTCTTTCCACCATGTTCAGACGTCGGTGGATCATGGCTGCATCAATATCTCGAATATTCAGAAATTTCTTGTAGTACTCTTTAGCTTTTTCGAAATCGCCCATTCCTCTGTACATCTCTCCAAGCCGCCAGAGAGCGTTTAATGATTTAGGATAGAGGCTCAGCTGGTACTCAAAAAGCTCGATAGCTTCTCTTGTTTTTCTCTTTTCGCTCAATTTATCGCCTTCAAATGTCAGCATGAGCGAGGGAGGATCGACCTTAAAGCCATACTCCTCCGACAGCTTTTCATAATAATCTATAATGTCATTCACGGTGTTTGTCTGGAAATTTTCTGGCAGCTTATGCCCGGCAAAAAATGCCCTCAGTCCTTCTCTAAAAGGAAGAGGGGCTATGAAATATCCGGATGGTTCCCTAAATTCCACTCTAAAACGGAAGCTGTCAGGCTTTTCAGATTCAAGAAGTTTGGTAAACTTTTCTGCATATTCCAGGTCTTGGGTGCGCTCATTTTTTTCACATTTTATGTAAAGGAAATTCTTTAAAGACTTTGTGTTCTTAAAAAACGATTCCACCTTGGGATAAAGAAATTCTGAATTTTCGGAATTCATAAAAGGATTTTCGGACAGCACGACGTTAAAAAGCCCGGGTTTGGTAATGAATGAATACAGACAAAAAACGGCGCCGGCCTGGGGTCCTGCCAGTATCCTGAAATTTTTTGTCCGGTAGTTTTTGTCGACATAGGGAATCAATTCTTCCTCAAAAAACCTTATGAAATTATCTGCTCCTCCGCTTTCCCTGCGGTCTCTAGTGCTTACGGGCAGATTATCCCTGTACCTGTTGGTGTTGGCCACTCCGACTACGATCACAGGTGGTATCTCTCCGGTAGAGCCGAGTTTTTCAGGGATAATAACCGCTTCCGCAAAATAGTTATTTATGTCCTGCCCGTACAAAAGGTACAAGACAGGATAGCTCAATTGAGTTTCCCCGTACTCCCGGGGAAGATGGATAAGGAGAAGCCTGTCTTCATCCAAAACATTAGAATG
>JAGLWV010000128.1 GCA_023133225.1 Candidatus Aminicenantota bacterium
TCGGAAACAGTAGAATGTGTGGTGAATCCGGGCCATTCCCAAGTTTCAGGTTTTTCAGCCGTATCTTGCGACTGCCAAAACTTTGCGTCTCCGTTCTCTTTCTTTGTTGATTTGTTAGGAGCCCATGATTTGTTTTGAGCAAAAACATACCTGAGGCCGAGAGATTTACTGCTTTTGGGGACATGTCCTTCGCCTTTAAGGAGTTTAAGTTGGCTGACAAATCCTCGGGGAGCCTTTGACTTTAAAAAATCATGAAAATCCGGGAAATATATTGTGACCCGGTGTGAATCCTCCGTTCCATATACCATGTATAAAGCACAATTTTTTATCTTATCTCTTCTGACAAATACTTCTGCCTTCATCTGCATATAGTCCGGGCAGTGTCCTATCATGGGACTGCTGGCTATAATACCGTCGAATGCATATGGATTCTCAAACAAAGCATATACGCTGAAGAGACCGGCGTTCGATGCACCGTAGAGAATAGAAAAATCTGTTGTCCGATAATTCTTTTTAACATAGGATTTCAGTTCATCTGTGATGAACTTAAGAAATTTTCGAGAGCCTCCGGACCGGGGCCGGTGGGATACAGCAACAGGAATCATATCGCGATTGCGATTGGTGTTCCAGATACCGACGATGATCATCTGCGGACCGATGCCTTCTGCATGTAAGTCCTTGACTGTGGAGACAGCATCGGTGAACTCATTGCGTGCTTCTGCATCCAAAATATATAGAACAGGATAAGCTTTTTGGTTCTTATCATAATCCTTGGGAAGTGCGATCGAGAGGGTCCGATCTTCATGGAGTATTTGGGAGCGGATCTTAATTAATTTCCCGGGGACTTTAGAACGTTCTCTGGTTTGTGACAAAAGCTGGGGATGAGCCCAAAAATTCATCAATAAGATGATAATGATACCACCTGCAATTTTCCGCATTGTTTCTCCTCCTATTATTATTCTGTAGAATTCACTCATTAAAGTAAACTGACTTTTTCTATAATTTGGATGCTAAATCCGTTCAATAGAGTTAATATGGGGAATATTTTTTTCTGTTCGGATACGGACAAAAATTGTTCGAGAATGGACATAGAGTATTTTGTCCACTTTCGAATACCCCAGGAGATGATATTGGCACAATATTTGCTTATTAGAATAGTGAATAGAGGGTAAATTGCAGATAAGTCATTCTTTGCAATTATAATTATTATTCTTGAGCCTTGTACGCTGTTTGCCCAGAGGCCAAAGATAAGGGAGGCGATAAAGGAGAAAAAAACCAAAGCAAACAGCTAGTCTGGTTTCAGAGCAAAAAATAAGGAGATTAAGCAATGAAACACAAATGTATGTTACCAATATGGATAGGCATCATCTTGATGTGTTTGGTTGGGTGTTCAGAGCAGGATGAATTCCTGGCTCTCAAAGGCCCTTATCTCGGCCAGAAGCCTCCGGGGATGACGCCGGAATTATTTGCACCGGGGATTATTACAACCGACATAAGCGAGGGATGCTCTGGTTGGGGCAATGATATGGAATATTTTATTTTCCAGAGATGGATAGATAGAAAACCTAGGCTCTATATCATGAATCAAAATAATGGAGTATGGGGCATCCCCGAACCTCTTCCGCTCCTTGATAAATATCAGGCGGGTGACTTCACAATTGTGTCCGATGGGAAAACATTGGTTTTTGCATCCAATATATTCATAGATGAGATCGGAACGGAAGGGGAAGGGGGCAATATTTGGATTGTTGAAAAAACAGATACCGGGTGGACCGAGCCGAAACATATCGGGCTGGAAATAAACACGAAGTATCATGACAGCTATCCCTGTCTTACCGCAAACGGCAATCTCTATTTTTTCAGCAGAAGACCGGGAGGATACGGTGATTCGGATTTATATAAGTCGGAATTTATCGAAGGCAAATATCAAGCCCCGGTCAATCTTGGTCCAAAACTCAATACTTCCTACCACGAATGGGATACCTACACCGCTCCCGATGAAAGTTACATGATCTATTGCTCAATGATGCCTGGGGGATTAGGAGATGATGATCTCTATGTCACCTTCAAAACCGCTGATGGTTCATGGAGTGAACCTGTTCATATGGGGAATGAAATCAATACCGACAAATCCGAGAACAGACCCTATGTCAGCCCTGATGGTAAATATTTTTTTTATACAAGTACAATTAGAGGCAATAGAGATATTTACTGGGTGGATGCGAAGATTATAGAAGATCTAAAACAAAAAGAGTTGAAGTTAAGGAGAAAAACTATGAAACCTAAAGCAATTTATGTTGGAATTTTATTGTTCATTATATTTGTATTTTAGAGTTGAACAAGTGCTGTAAAACCTCAGGAGATAACAGTGGCATATTTTTTGCTGCCACAAATATGGAATATAATAAAATAAAAGCATGTTTCTATGGAGGTGAAACTGGCAAACTCTATAAACGGATTTAAAGTAATTTACTTTTTAGATTTAACTCGGGTGTGCTTGATCAAGTGATCAAGCGAGTGCTTTACCTCCAGCTTTTCTAGCGCCTGGATTGACGGTCTGAATTTCGGATTTATCTCCAGAGCTTTTTTATAATATTCAATAGCTTTTGTTTTATCTTCTTTGGCAAGATAGAACTCCCCAACTGAATCGAAGAGATTAGCATCACGGGGAAATAATTCTATTGCATCCAGAAGTACCGTGAGCCCTTTATCCAGTTTCTTCTCGCCTTTCAGGTAGAATGCATATGAATTAAAGAGGACATTCAACCTGGGATAGACTATCTCGCCTTTGAATTTATCCTTTATGTCGTCAATGTATTTCCC
>JAGLWV010000129.1 GCA_023133225.1 Candidatus Aminicenantota bacterium
GCCTTCGGGCCTGTTCGATGATTATCCCCCTTAATCTGGTCTCTACCTCATCGACCAAAACCTTACGTCTGTATTTTGGACACCATACAAGGTGATATTTGCAGGAATAGACGATATTTCTATTTGATTTTAATTTCATGTTTATGATTATATACTATTTTGCTACATAATACAACTACTAACTGCTGCTGCTCTGCGGCAAGCGCCTTATATCCCCATTGCTAAAACAAGGGGCTTTACGGCGTTTTCTGGTAAGCTGTAAATGGATTATACTGATAGAGAAGTTGACGTTGGAAGGATTATCGAGTCAATAAATGTTCACTATTAACTGAATATAAATACCTATCCTTTCTTCTTGAACTGTTCAAATAAATGGACAAAATCCAAAAAAATGAACAGAAAAAGGATTTTTTATTTTCAACCTCCTCTGATTTAACTTGGCATGATTATTGCTACCCCCTAAAATAGGGGAAAAATAAACAAAAAATTAATCTCACGTATTCCATATTTTAAAAATGCTTTAAGGCTTATAAAAATGAAAAAATTAATATTCAGAAATTATCCTCTGCTTTTGTCATTGCTTATTCTGATCTTAGTAGGAAATCTTCAGACTAAGAACAAAACACACACTAATATAGCAGGGACAATGAAACAAGTTATTCACCAAATTGCCAGAGAGAAAGGTCATATTCCTTTAGGGTTGGGCTCAGCGCATGAATTAATCGAAGCAATTGCAAAAGACCCGATTGTATATCGGGATATCGCGCGAGAGAATCACATAGTCATTAATAGGGATAATTGGCATGGAATCTCCCCTACAGACATGCCTTTGGGAAGAGAATTATACTCAATCTACAGGTCGATGGCTGATTATGGGATGATTGATAGGTATGAACTTAGGGATATTTTTGAAGCGATGCAATACACCCCTATAAATGAATGGGAACTTTGGATGTTACCAGAGAAAGTCCAAAGAAAAATCATTGCCATCTACCAAATAGCCAAGAGTTCAGACCCAAAGAAGCTTGTTTCGGCTCTTGTGAAGAATTCACACTTAACTCTTGTCTTTGAGAGTCATTCTACTCCTGAAATATTGGAATTTAAAACGCCTCATAACCAGAAAATAAAGTCTAAGAACGAATTTGAAGAGATATCTGAACAGATTCAAAATTCGACAAAGAAAATGGGACAAGATTTGCATTCTTGGGCAAGGATCTATGGAGGAAGCAATTCTGATACAGCTTCCTCCATTCAGCAAACTATTGATGGAGGGTATATTGTTGCGGGCAGAACTGGGTCTTTTGGCGCCGGCTATATTGATTCCTGGATCTTAAAGCTTGACTCAGTGGGAGATATAGAATGGCAGCATACCTATGGAGGAATTGATTCTGATAGAGCTTCCTCCATTCAACAGACAACTGATGGAGGGTATATAGTTGCAGGTTACACTCATTCCTTCGGTGCTGGAGATAATGATTACTGGATTTTAAAGCTTACCTCGAATGGAGACATAGAATGGCAGCGTACATATGGTGGGACCGACGGTGATAAGGCTTATTCCATTCAGCAGACCAGTGATGGAGGATACATAGTCGCAGGTTACACTCATTCCTTCGGTGCTGGAGATTATGATTACCTGATTTTAAAGCTCTCTTCGATAGGAGATATTGAGTGGCAGCGATCTTATGGAGGAAATGACCATGAAGAAGCTTCCTCTATCCAGCAGACCAGTGATGGAGGGTATATAGTGGCAGGTTACACTTGGTCCTATATTGCTGGATATTTGGATATTTGGATTTTAAAGCTTACTTCGAGTGGAAATATAGAATGGCAGCGTACATATGGTGGGACCAACGGTGATAAGGCTTATTCCATTCAGCAGACCAGTGATGGAGGGTACATAGTCACAGGAATTTTCGGCTACAGTGGTTTCATGGAAATATTATCTTGTGATTTCTGGGTTTTAAAGCTTTCTTCATCGGGAGATATAGAATGGCAGCGTACATATGGTGGGAGTAGTACACCAGGGCATGTACGTGAGAATTGTGCTTATTCGATTCAGCAAACCAGTGATGGAGGGTATATAGTTGCAGGTTCTACTTGGTCCTTTGGCGCAGGATGGCATGATTTCTTAATCCTAAAGCTTACCTCGAGTGGAGATATAGAATGGCAGCGTACATATGGTGGGACCGACGGTGATAAGGCTTATTCCATTCAGCAGACTCTGGATGGAGGATATATAGTGGCAGGCTATAGTGAATCTTTTTATGTTCCACGGCGTCCTTACAAAATTGATATTTTAGTTTTGAAACTTTCTTCAAGTGGAGAGATTCTATATTTCCCAGAAATAGTAGTAGGCATTACAACTGTTACAGTTTCAGATACTTCCATTACTCCTCAGGATACATACATAGTACCTCAAGAGATAAATATTACACCTCAAGATACAAACATTATTCCTCAAAATAGCAATGCAAGGGAATCTTGGCTCTTTAGTCTACCTTTAAATTTCACAGGGAAAATGGAGTTGAATCGTTCGCTTTCTCAAGCAGAATACATCAATGTGCTGACTTGGGAAGCTAATCCTAATAATGAAGACTTAAATATAGTGAAATACAGGATTTATCAGGTAGAAGGAGAAAGTCAGAGTTTATTGGTAGAGTTAAATGCTGGTACCTTTAAATATTGGCATAGGAATGTAGAAAAAGACAAGGAATACGCCTATGTTATTGTTGCAGTGAATGATGATGGAGGAGAGGGTGTTCCGGCTTATGTAAAAGTGCAATAAAAGAGGAGAAATTTTATGAAAAAAATAATTCTAATAACAACAATTTCTCTATTATTGTCAGGAATAACCAATGCCCGGGACATCGTGTTCGAACTAAAAGGAAGCTATTTTCACCCTTCAGAAGAAGCATTTATGGATATTTATGGCGAGGGAATGATGTATGGTGCTGAAGTAAGTATTGGAGTCTGGAAAAATCTTAAGTTATGGGTCGAAGGCAGTTATTTTTCAAAGAAGGGTAAACTCACTTTTACTAAAGAAAAAACCAACCTTAGAATAATTCCAATTGGAGGAGGAGTAAAATACGTATTATCTGTAGGAAGGATAAGATTTTATAGTGGAATAGGCATAAATTACTATTTATTTAAAGAGACAAGTCCTATCGGGGAGGTGCGTAAAGGTGAATATGGTATTCTGGGAAAGCTAGGGAGTTATGTGAAAGTGAATGGAAGAGTGATGGTTAACCTTTATGTAGATTATTCCTACTGTGAGATGCAGCCTGCTGAATTCAGAATAAATATTGGAGGAATCAAAGCTGGAATTGGAATAGGCTATGAAATTAGATAATTAAAGCTATTTTCTTTCTTTTTCAGTCAGATCCAAGGATATATGAGATTAGATCAAATTTTGAGGGGTTCGAATGTGTATTTATTGTTTATCTTTTTGACTTTTCCAAAAAAGTGTTCAGGGTCGTGGTTAAAAGCGAACAGCCAGTCTTCTTCGATGGCCTGATCGAATAATTTCTTTTTATTTTCCAGGGTTTCCAGAGGATAAAGGTCATAGCCCATGATGTAAGGCAATCCTATGTGAGCCGAAGTCGGCACCAGGTCTGCGAGAAAAAAAAGAACCTTCCCCTCTGAACTAATCTTTACACACTGATGATAGGCAGTGTGTCCTGGCACATGAATAACCTCTATCCCTTCTGATATCTCCTTATTTCCATCCACAAGCTCTAAAAGCCCGAAACGCTCTAGAGGCAAAAAACATTGAGGGAGATAACTCGCCTTATCTCTCTCGCTTGGATGAAGAGCGTATTCCCATTCACCTTTCTGGATGATGTATTTCGCACAGGGAAAGGTCGGTACAAATTCCCCTTTTTCGTCTCTATACGTGTTCTCTCCACAATGATCGAAATGAAGATGAGTGTTTATAACAAAGTTGACATCCTCAGCTTTATAACCAAGTTTTTGTAGGGAAGCGATAAGACCAGGTTTTTTTTCTAAGGAGTAATAGTCGAAAAATTTTGGGTCTAAATCATCTCCGATTCCTGTATCAACCAGGATTAATGTTTTGTCTGTTTTTATCAGGAGAGAATTTAAAGAAAGCCTTATCCTGTTCTGTTCATCCGGGGCGAATTTCTTTTCCCATATGACTCTGGGAACGACCCCGAACATAGCCCCCCCGTCCAGATGGAAAAAGCTGGGTCTCAATCCGAATATTTCAAACTGCCCCAGGGCAATTTTATCGATCGTCATCCCAGAAGTTTATCCAGGTCGTAAATGAGCTCCTGACGGTTGTATTCGGCAAACTCGATATTCTCCGTGTCCATACGGATGGCATCTTCAGGACAAGCCTCGACACAGAAACCGCAAAAGCAGCACCGGCTTAAATCAATTATAAACTTGGCCGGACATTTCTGGATTTCAGGATCAGGGTCCTCTTCTGCCTCAATATAAATACATTCTGACGGACAAACCGTGGCACACAGCATACAGGCTACACAACGAGGTTTACCATCTTTCCTTGTCATCAGGCGGTGCAAACTCCGGTGCCTGGATGCAATTTCTCTTCTCTGCTCAGGATACTGGATGGTCACAGCGCCCTTTCTCTTTGTCTTTATTCTCAGAACCTTCAAGATGTGAAAGAACATATTCACCACAAAATGACGGGCGGTTATTATGCTCCCCCTTATAATCTCGATAAAATAACCTAGTGCTTTTATCATTCTAAATACTCATAAGAATGCCTGTTCCGATTATATTTGCCAGGCTCAATGGAATAAGAAGTTTCCAGCCCAAATCCATGACTTGATCGTAGCGAAACCTCGGATAAGTCCAGCGGATCAATATCTGAAGCCAGCAGAAAAAGAAAACCTTTAGGTTGAAAGCCAGCACCTGAAAGAGCACGACAATCCCGTGAGGAAGCTGCCACTCCCCTCCCCAGGGAAAATGAAATCCGTCTGCAGCCATCCAGGGTACCTGCCAGCCACCAAAAAAGAGCGTTGTCAGTAAAGTGGAAATGATTAAGACTTCCATAAAATCCGTCATCATAAACAGGCCCCATTTGAGGCCACTGTATTCGGTGAAAAAGCCTACGATCTCACTTTCTCCCTCAGGAAGGTCAAAAGGAACTCTTTTTGTCTCGGCGAATGCGGCAAAGAAAAAGACGAGGCATCCCAGGGGCTGGAGAAAAACTCCCCACTTCGGGAGCCACCCAAAAAGCAGCTCTCCCTGAAAATGGACTATAGAGGAAAGATTCAAAGAGGGATAGACCATGATTAAGCCAACGAGTGACAATCCTAAGGCAACCTCATAGGAGACAAGCTGTGCAGCTCCCCGCATTCCTCCCAGCAGTGTGTATCTGTTATTTGAAGCCCAGCCACCGAGGATGATGCCGTATATTCCTAGAGACAACATAGCCAGAACAAAAAGCAATCCCACATTAAAATCCACTATGAGAAGCTTAATCTCCCGGCCTCCAATCCTGAGGACATCCCCGAAAGGAATGACTGCGATCGTTACTGCAACAAAAAAGAAAGAGATGAAGGGAGCCATGGTGTGGAGAAATTTCTTGGAGAAATTAGGCGTAAAATCTTCCTTGAAAACAAATTTTATGGCATCGGCGAACGGCTGGAAGAGACCTATGGCGCGAATTCCTAAAATATCTGCTCTGTTGGCTCCTATTCTATCTTGAATGACAGCACTCTCTTTTCTTTCCAGCCACGTCAGGTAGAGAGTGATAAGAAGAAGCCAGACCAAAGCACAAATAACCTTGATCAAAATAATTAACACTTCACTCATTTTTCTTCCCAAAAAAAGGGACTTCTTTTTCCATCTCTCTTGAGATAGCCTCAGGAGAAGTGAACTGCCCGTAGTAGCTGATATTTTTTCCTAATTCTTTAGCCAGGTCGACAAGCAGCTTCCATTCAGGCAGGCTCTCTCCGGGCGCTTCCAGTGCAGGCGAAAATCTCTGGACTTTCCCTTCCGTATTTGTCAAGGAACCTCCTTTTTCGGCGATCAAAGCCGTAGGAAAGACGATATCGAAAAAGGGATCCAGGTCACTTGAAGAGGAAGAAAAAAGAACTTTGGTTTTTATATTATCGAGAATGCTCCTAGACTCCGCCAAACTGGAATAATCAGAATTCTTTGAACCAAATATGAGGAGTATATCCGTTTTCTCAGCAAGAGCTTTTGGATCTAAAGGCTTGAGGTCAAAACCGAT
>JAGLWV010000013.1 GCA_023133225.1 Candidatus Aminicenantota bacterium
AGGTTTTGGGGGATAGCCGAAGCGACCATTGAAGATTTAGCCTTCGGAGCTCGGCCTTTGAGGGAAGTTGACGAAGTCAACCGGCCGAGATGTTTGAGCACGAGATGGGAAAAGGAAGCGAGTCCCGTTATGAAAAAGAACATACGGCGTATGTCATGAACTGTGGTGCGGAGTTCCGAGGCCGCCGAAAAGGCCGAGTGTAGAATGGCGTAAAAAATCTGAAGGGAGCCAAGCTATTTCCCAAAACCTTTCCCAATCACGTTTTTGGAAATGCTTACTCCTAGTGTTGACAATTGCCGGTGAAAGATTTATTTTAAAACTGTGAAAAGAAAGATATTTTTAATACTTTTTCTTTTGCTATTCATATCTCTATTTCTATCTTCACACAAGAGTCTTTCTTCAAAAGGTTTATTTTTTAGTAACAGGTCAGCATCACGGCCGCAAGATGTGCCTGTTAAAAAGCCCAAATACGATTACATGAGTA
Source organism: Candidatus Aminicenantota bacterium (assembly GCA_023133225.1). Taxonomy (GTDB): domain Bacteria; phylum Acidobacteriota; class Aminicenantia; order Aminicenantales; family Aminicenantaceae; genus JAGLWV01. The sequence continues at coordinate 485 of JAGLWV010000013.1, forward strand.
CATTTCTTTCCAGGAACACAAAACCTTTAGGACTCAAAGAAGACGCAACATTACAGAAATTATTGAAGCAACCCAGCATAAAATGGGCAATCAGAGCTGGAAAAAAACATATCCTAAACTAATCTATCCATATATTTTTTACTGAAATGATTCAATTTTTTGGATTCTCCAAAAAACAGATAACAAAGCATCACGAGAAAATCAAGCTCTACATAGCATTTTTACCTATTCTGATTCTCCTTATACTGGGGGGACTTAATATCTATGAAAAAATTACTTGGAAAGAACCTACAGACGGCGTTTTCTGGGATGAAAGCCCGGAAGGTCTAATGGCTGTAAAAGTCGATGTTAACAGCGAAGCTTATTTTGGAGGAATTAAAAAAGGAAACATCCTCTATTCTATCAATGAAAATCAGTTAAAAAATAAAATAGATACCGCAAAGAACCTCTGGACAGCGGGACGCTTAGATCAAAAGGTAACTTATCAAATCATTCGAGAAGGAGAGCTCATTACTCCATCTTTTTATCTTGTTCAAAAGGGGCCAAACCTCATCTATTTCTACCTTGCTCTTATCGGTTTAACCACACTTGTTATTGCGGTTGTCGTTCTTCTCAAATCCAAGAAGCCCTTTTCTATGCCTTATGTCTTTTTATACCTCATATTATTAGCTTTTTATTCCTTTTATACCTTTTCGCCCACAGGAGAGCTGAATACCCTGGACAGTCTTTTCTACTGGCTTGACAGTGCAGCTTTTCTGGTTTTTCCGCCTTTATTCCTTCATTTCTTCATTATTTTCCCTGAACGAAAAAAAATCTTGAAAAAAGCTGCTTCCATTTATTTTCTCTATCTTCCTGGCTTTGTGCTTCTTCTGACAAAAATCTATCTTCATCTTCCCTTTTCCAGTAAATTGAGCGACTTTTCCATCCTTAACCTGTACGAGACATCGGAAAAATTGGACCTTCTTCATTTTGGCTTTTTTTCAATCTTGACCCTTGGAAGCATCGTCAACAGCATGCGTCAAACCTCAAACCTTTTAGCCAAGAAACAATTGAAATGGATTGTCTATGGACTCGGTTTGGGTATCATTCCCTTTACCTTTTTCTACATCATTCCCTTTGCCTTCGGTCTGATCCCCTCCAAAGCGGCAGAGCTCACGATCACTCTTCAGGCTCTCATTCCTTTGACCTTTTCCTACAGCATTTCCCGGTACAAACTCATAGATTTTGAGCTTCTGCTCAAAAAAGCAGTCACTTTGATATCCGCCTCAGCCGTCCTTGTTGTCCTCTACTTTATCGTTACTTCCCAGACGAAAGTCTTCTCTGAAAACAGACTCGATGCCTTCTTTTTAGGGCTGCTGGCCATAATTCTCGGAGCAACGCTTTTTTCTCCTTTAAAAACACTCTTCCAATCCATCCTGGATAGAGCTTTTTACAAGAGGAGTTACAAATACAGAAAAACCCTTCTCTCTATAAGTAAAGAAATCAGTCGAGAAAGGAACCTTCAAAAACTCTCTAAATCCCTTTTGGAACTGATCGCCAATGCTCTCTTTCTTAACCACATTGCCCTTCTCCTTCCCGTGGATAATGAAAAAAATTCTTTCCGTATCTTTAAATCCAGGGGTAAAGTGCCTCACTCCCGCACAAAAATCACCTTTGATGACCAAAGCTACCAAAGCTTAAAAGAAAAAGAGTTTCTGTCCTCTTCTTCTTTCACTGAAAGTGAAGAGCTCCAAACAAAATTCAGGCCGCTTTCCTCCCACGGCTTTTTTCACTATCTGCCTCTGAAAGTCGAAGACAAGATAATCGGCTGTCTGGGTATGGGCAAAAAAATGGACAACACGTTCCTCACCAGCGAAGACTGGGAGCTGCTGACAGCCATATCCTCTCCAGTAGCTTTAGCCTTAGAAAATGCTTATCTTTATAACCAGGCCCACAGTAGAGCCTTAGAGCTGGAAAGGCTAAAAAACTACAGCGAAAACATCATCGAAAGCCTAACCGTAGGTGTAGCTGTTGTTGATAGAAGCGGAAAAATCATCGGATGGAACCGTGTACTGGAAGAAACCTTCCTCATAAAAAAAGAAGATGTCATGAACAAAAGTTTAGTTGATGTGTTAGGACCTGAAAATTTCTCTGCCCTCTTTCCCTCGGATATGCAACAGGATTTTCGCCTTTTGAGTAAGATCACCCTGAACATATCTCACGGTGGGAAAAAAATATTCGACATAGCAAAAACCCCTCTTCTGGACAATGATATGAATCCTTACGGGACAGTCATCGCCTTTGAGGACATAACGGAAAAAATATCTCTTCAGCAGCAGCTCCTCACTTCAGAAAAGCTGGCATCGATCGGCCTCCTTTCAGCAGGTGTCGCTCATGAGATCAACACTCCCCTTACGGGAATTTCAAGTTACGTCCAGATACTCCAGAAAAAACTTGCCAGCTCTCACCACTCTCAAATCCTGGAGAAGATTGAAGCCCAAACGGAAAGAGTTGCCAGAATAATAAAAAATCTCCTCAATTTTGCCCGCAATCCTTCAGATTCTTCCTTTCACAAGGTCAACCTCAAGGAAAACCTCCAAGAGATCCTTTCGTTGATCGATTACAAACTGAAAACTATGAATATCAGCTTAGAACTCAAGCTCTCTCCAGTGAAATCTATCTGGGCAGAGGGAGAAAGGCTCCAGCAGGTTTTCATCAACATCATCCTCAATGCCATTGATGCCATGCCTGATGGCGGGGCCTTAAAAATCGAACTTTCTCAAATGAATAACCAGGCTGTTATGAAAATTGAAGACACCGGCACAGGAATCAAAGATCAACACTTGCCTCATATCTTTGATCCTTTCTTTACTACCAAAGGGATAGGAAAAGGAACTGGCCTTGGCTTATCCATCAGCTATGCCATCATCAAAGAACACGAAGGGAATATAACTGTGGAAAGCGAGCCCGGAAAGGGATCTCTGTTCACCCTTTATATACCCTTAAATTTAGAAAAGAAAATAATGAATAAAGTTTCTGCCTCTTAAAACGAAAAAATGGTACAGAAGACAACAATTCATGTCATCGATGATGAACCCATCATCCTGGAAGTTCTTGGTGAACTCCTAACCTCAGAAGGCTATGAGGTGGAAATCTCTTCCAGTGGAGAGGAAGCCCTTGACAAATACTCCACGCGATCCTTTGGCCTGGTTCTCCTGGATCTGCTCATGCCTGGAATGGACGGAATAGAAGTTCTCAAAAAAATAAGGAAAATAGAGCCTCACGCTGTTATCATCATCATCACAGCCTATGCCTCTGTAGAATCAGCGATTTCTGCAATGAAGACGGGAGCGTTTGACTACATCCAGAAACCTTTTAAACACGACGAGCTCCTCCTCACCGTCAAAAGAGCAATAGAACACAAAAAACTTCAGGAAGAAAATATCCGTTTGAAAGACGAGCTTGGAAAAAAGTTCAGTTTTGAAAACATCATCGGAAAAAGCACAGGCATGAAAAGCCTATTCGAAGTCATAAAGGCTGCCGCTCCCACACGGAGTACGATTTTGATTCAAGGTGAGAGCGGAACAGGAAAGGAACTGGTCTCACGAGCCATCCACCAAAACAGCAACCGGGCAAATCTTCCCTTTATAATCGTCAACAGCGGTTCTCTCCCTCCTGACCTTTTAGAAAGTCATCTTTTCGGCCATGTCAAGGGAGCTTTCACCGGAGCTGTCAGCGACAAAAAAGGTCTGTTTGAAGCAGCCGATAAAGGAACTATCTTTTTTGATGAGGTTTCTTCCCTCAATCCAGAAACACAGGCGAAATTGCTTCGGGTTATGCAAGACCAAGAGTTCATGATGTTAGGAGGGACAAAAACAATCAAAGTCGATGTCAGACTGATTGCCGCAACAAATTCAGACCTGGAGGAGCTCATCAAGCAGAATAAATTCCGTCAGGACCTCTTCTACCGGTTAAATGTCATTAAAATAGAGCTCCCTCCTCTGCGAGAAAGAAAAGAGGATATCCCAATTCTTATGAAGCACTTTTTAGACATCTACAGCAAAGAAAACAAAAAAGAAATAGAGGGCATTACCGAAGATGTTACGGAGATTCTGGTCAATTATGACTGGCCCGGAAACATAAGAGAGCTTGAAAATTTGATCGAAAGAGCTATCGTTCTTACGAAATCAAAGCTCATAACAAGAGAAACCCTTCCACCTTTCCTCCTGTCCTCTCATGAAGATACTCAAATACTTTCTTCTCCAAATAACGAGCTTAATCTGAAGGAATATATTCAAATACAGCAGAAAAAAGCGATCATTAGCGCTCTAAAGAAAACAAAAGGTATCCAGAAAAACGCTGCACGCCTCTTAGGAGTCAAACCCACCACATTGAATGAGATGATCAAGAGGCTGGATATAGACATTTCCCATCTTTCCTGAATTATTTATAAAAACTGCCGATACTTATAATCAATATCTATGAAATAAGCACATTATTTTGCTTTTTTAGTATATCAAGGCGTTCGCTTTTTATTTAGCTCCTCTTTTTTCTATCGGCAGTTTTTACCCTTCGGGCGAGCCGATCTCACCGTAAAAAAAAGGGGACAGTCCCCTTTTTTTTCTTCGCAGTAGATAACTACAGCTTCATGGGCTGCGGCCTTGCCGCTGCAGCAACCTCGGCTCGTAAATAATTCAGGGTGAATCCTAACGAAATTTTCCTGGGACAGCTTTGTCGGGATTAATTTTTATTTTCCGAGGCTTTGCACTCAATTGAAATTCAAACTCTTCATTCTTTTCGTCTATTAAAATCTTTTTCCTGACTTTCTCTCCGTTCTCTTTCCACTCTATCTGCAGAGGAAAAACAAATATATCCTTCAATTGAGTAATTTTCAATTTGAGAATATATCCCTCCTCCCCTTCCTGGAGGGAATGAGAGATTTTGACCTCAGGAAGCACCCAGGAATAAAACCATTTCTTAAAGAATAGTGTCAAATCTTTACCTGAAATTTCCTCAAATGTCCTGATAAAATCATGTGTGCTTGCGGAACTATATTTATACTTTTCGAAAAATTCCTTTAATCCTTGAAAAAATAACTCTTCCCCGAGAAAATCCTTAAGCATATTCAAGACTAAAGACGTTTTGTTATAGATAATTGCCTGGTAAGCTCTAAAATCATGATAGCTGAGGCGAGATCCCAAAATTATAGGGCCCCATTTTGACTTTTTTTCCGACCACTGAGAGAACTTCTTGAGAATATAAGAAAACACTCTATCACCATATTTTTCTTTCAAGTAGAGGATAGAAGCAAACTGAGCCAATCCTTCGCTCAGCCACTGGTCATGATAGGTTTTCAATGTTACGCTCTGGCCCCACCATTGATGTGCAATTTCATGGGCCATGAAATATTCCTTCCAGCGAGAAAGATCAACGGGGCTCCCGGTGTTCACAAATAGAGTTCCATCTAGAGCCTCGTGCAGCTCATTAATAACAATAAAAGAGGCTGGGCTGTGTCCTCCAGTGGTTGTCCAAGGCCTGCGGACAATGGTTAATTTTTCATAAGGAAAGAGGCCAAATTTGCTTTCGTAGAATTGCACAATATTCTTGGCAGTATTGAGAAGTCCCTTTCTTTGAAAGCTGACACCAGGTGCGTAGAAATGCCGGAAAGGAATAGAGTCAAAATCTTCTCCCACTGTAATAAACTTTCCAACAATAAAAGAAATATATTTGAGAGGAATTTTTGTTTCAAAGACATAGACAGAATTTCCTGTTGTTTCTATCTCCTCTACTTTTTCTACTTCGTTTAGTCTGGATTGCTCGATCAACTCTCCGTTGGAAATACACAGATATTTAGGGGGAACAATGACTCTCAAGCGGGCTTTAAAATAATCATCATCGTTTGGGGGAGATGGATACCATTTGGAACTCTTACTAAAAAGGAAGGTGTCGGGTCGAGAGGGAAGAAAATTATAAGTGAGATCATAATACTGACCGCTCCGATCATGAATAGAGGGGCCACTAACGATATCTGCTGTTTCCGCAGGGAGTTTAATTTTCCCCCTATAAAAAATTTCGAGGGAATATGGTTTCTTTTGAGGAGGAGGTCGGATAAAATAGACATAAAGAATATCCCTCAATTTATCCCGACTGTAAAATAATTCACGCCTTTCCTCATCATAAATACGAAGGACGTCCAGCCCTGGATTGAGCTTAAACTTCACACTCGTGAGATTATCGACACTTGATTCTATCTCTACTATGGCTTTCCCGGAAATAAATGACCGTCGAGGCTTAAAATCAATATCGATCTGGTATCTTTTAACCTCAAACATTTCGCCAAAAGTAATAAAAAGCTTTTTCTTCTTTACATCAGTAAGGGGAGAGTAAAGAATGATTGATCTTTTATCTTTCCATCGGTAAAGATTGATTTCTTCTTCTGAAAAAGGAGAATAGATATACGTAAAATTCCCTAGTTTCTTTCCGTTAAAGCCGATGACTGTTTCATCTCCCTGTGGTAAGGAAGATAGCAACTCTCCATCTAGGGAATTCTCGATAGTGAAAGAACGAGGATAATGCTTGAAAAATAAGGAATAAGCTTTGTTTTTATCAGACGGAGAGGCCTGGAAATTTTTCTCGCTTGTCTCTTTTTTTATCTTGATGTTATTCTGAAAAAAATGGTCCGAAAACCTGAGATAGGCATAGGTCAGCTCATCCTGCAGGAAGTTTCTTTTATATAATATTTCAAGCTGATGTTTCTCTATGGGATCAGAGGGTGAAAAGAACAGACGGCCTTTCCCGACAACAAGCAAAGCGGTTTCCATTTCAGGGATGTTGTCATAAAAGAGAATCGCATCATTAAAGGAAATCTTTATATCAACATGTTCAATCTCAATCGATTTGACTCTTTCAACTCTAGCGGATGGAATTTGAACTCTATACAGCGTATTTACAGCTCCGGTCACTTTTTTTTCTTTTATCTGCCATCTGCCCTCTACCTCAAGAAGTTTCAAATGCCAGGTTTCCCTGACAACAGAATAAGAATTTTGAAACAGAGCCTGGAGGTAAATCCCCGCCTCATCTCCTTTCCAACTCAGCTTACTGGCTTTGAATAATCTCACATTATCTATCTGGAATTGGTCGATTTTATGTTTTATCTCCTCTTTTTCTCTCGATTCACCAAAAAAATTCTCCAGATATGCCGGTATGTTCTTCTGGTCCAAGGAGTTCTGAATGTTTAGAATAAACTCGTCGATACTCTGTTTTTGGGCAGCAACCTGAGGTATGGAAGAAAAGGAAATAAGAAATAAAGAGAGGAGCAGAATTTTGAGTGTGGTTTTCACTATATTATTATTATCGCACAAAACTCTAAAAATTTTATAGAATAACTATTGCTTGCCTCTTGCGTTTGATCCTTCATATATATATAAGAAACTGCAATTTTTGTGCCATACAACTCTCCTTGCAAAAATACGTCCTTCATCTCTAGAAGAGTTGCTGACTCTCAGCGGGAATTTCATCAGAAACCAGCCTCAAATTGTAAAAAAACTTAACACAAGGCCAATCACTAAGCTACTTTATCCTTGTGATGGACCCCTCTTATTTATGACTTCTTCTTCCCATTTGCGAAATCTTCCTCCCAGGTTATGAAGCTGTGATAAAATATTTTGTCGTCTTCCTCAATTCCCCGCGTAATCTCCGTGATATGGGAAGTCACTGCTCCAAAAGCTTCAACGGCGTAAAAGACACCTTTTTCCGGATCTGATGAATCACCGCAAGTGTAGAAATCCAAAGCTCCATATCCGTATTCCGGCCAGGTATGGGTGGATATATGGGATTCGGCTATGACAATAACTCCGCTTACTCCATCAGGGGGGAACCTGTTGACAGAAATAGACCAAACCTGGGCTCCTGCAATCTCGGCAGCCTTAACCAATATCTGTTGAACTTTCTCAACGCTGCTGATGATCTTCGGATCACACCCGGATGCCTCAACAATATAATGATGGCCCATGGCCCGGTGAATATCTTTAGCCACTTTTCCTCTCCTTCTATACAATGAATTCAATTATGGCACAATCTTCCCTTCTGTCAAGGTTTTCTAAACAAGGCAAGTAACCTGAATTATTTATAAAAACTGCCGATACTATAAATAAATATCCAGGAAATAAGCACATTATTTTTCTTTTTCAGGATATCAATGGACTCGCCTCAGCCACAATACTTCTTGACAAGGATTTAGCATATTTGATATAAGAATGAGTCGATATATATTTATTTTTTTTTATATTTTACATCCTTTTCTATAATAAAAAAGAGGAGGAATCATAAATTTCATACATACTGAAAGTCTCTCTTTTTTCATCTACAAAAGAGACGATAATCTTTATCAACCAATCCTTATCTCAAATCAGACATGATTCTATTCAAAAAATTCTCTTTCGATCATCTTTAGCCGAGAGATGAATATGATATGACATATATTATTGTGAAAATAATAAAAAATATGGAGGGAAATGAGTGGAAGTTGAAGAATTAAAAATCAAATCATGCATAAATAAATACAATTTTGAAAAAAAGGCACTCATATCTATTCTCCAGGACATACAGGAAGAATACAATTATCTTCCCCAGGAAGCTTTGAACATTGTTTCAAAAACTCTAGGTATTCCGCTTATTGATATTGTCGGAGCGGCTACTTTTTACCGTGCCTTTAGTCTCGAGCCCAGGGGAAAACATCTGGTTACCGTTTGCGTGGGAACCGCCTGTCATGTAAGAGGAGCGCCCAATATTCTGGCGGAGTTTGAAAAAAAACTGAATATCAAAGCAGGCGAAACAACAGACGACGGCCAATTCAGCCTGGAAACTGTCGCCTGTTTGGGCTGCTGTGCGATAGGCCCAGTTGTTATCGCTGATAGCAATTACTATGCCCAAACATCTGTCCGAAAAGTTGATGCTATCTTAAAGAAGCACAGAAAAAAAGAGAAGTGAAATGAACAACGTTAAAAAATTGAACTCTACAGAGGATTTAAAACAAGCCATTCACAGCCAAATTCAATCAAGAACATCGGAAAAAAAGCCCCTTCTTATTGTTTCTGCCGGAACCTGCGGCCGAGCGCGTGGTTCATTAAAGGTTATTGAATCATTAAAAAAAACGATCCGGAAGGAGAACTTAAAGGGAAAAGTAAGAATCAAAGTGACTGGATGCCATGGCTTTTGTGAAGCCGAACCCAACATCATCATTCAACCACATGATATTTTTTATCAAAACGTCCAGCCTAAGGATGCCAAAGATATTATCTTAGAGACAACAATAAACAACAAGATAATCGACCGGCTCCTCTTTTCTGATCCAATCAGCGGAAAAACTGTATTGAATGAAGAGTCCATTTCTTTCTATAAGAAACAAAATCGTATTCTTTTGGGGGATAACGCACTGATCGACCCTACTGACATCAACGATTATCTCTCCATTGGTGGATACAGCTCACTGTTCAAAGTTCTAAACGGCATGACTCCAGAAGAAATCATTGAGGCTGTAAAAAAATCAGGCCTCAGAGGAAGAGGAGGAGCAGGTTTTCCCACCGGATCCAAATGGGAGTTTGCAAGAAAGGCAAAAGGGGATAAAAAATACATTATCTGCAATGCTGACGAAGGTGACCCTGGTGCTTATATGGATAGGAGCCTCTTAGAAGGAAATCCCCATCGAGTTCTGGAAGGGATGATCATTGGCGCCTATGCCATAGGTGTGGAAGAAGGTTATATTTATGTACGAGGTGAGTATCCATTGGCTGTAAAACATGTTTCTTTGGCCATCTCCCAGACAGAAAAACTCGGTCTTTTGGGAGAAAAAATTCTTGGGACAGACTTTAATTTCCAATTCCATATAATCAAAGGGGCCGGTGCTTTTGTCTGCGGTGAAGAAACTGCGATGATTGCATCCATAGAAGGGAGAGTGGGTGAACCCCGCCAGCGTCCGCCCTTCCCTGCTACAAAAGGCCTATGGGGAAAACCCACTAACATTAATAACGTTGAAACCTGGGCCAACATTCCCTTCATCATCGAAAAAGGAGCGGACTGGTTCTTCCAAATAGGTACCAAAGAGAGCAAAGGAACAAAAATATTTTCTCTAGTCGGGAAAATCAATAATACGGGCTTAGTGGAAGTTCCTATGGGAATCACTTTAAGAGAAATCATATTTGATATAGGGGGAGGAATTCCAGGAGGAAAAGAGTTCAAAGCTGTTCAGACTGGAGGCCCTTCAGGAGGATGCCTTCCAAAAGAGAAGCTGGATCTGCCTATAGATTATGAAAGCCTTACTCAAGCAGGCTCAATCATGGGCTCAGGTGGAATGATCGTCATGGACGAGAATACGTGCATGGTTGATGTGTCTAAATACTTCTTGAATTTTCTAAGAGATGAATCCTGCGGCAAATGCCTCTCCTGCCGAGAAGGAACTCAAAGAATGTGGGAAATCGTAAAGAACATATCAGAAGGAAAAGGGAAAGAAGGCGATCTTGAATTTCTTGAAGAATTGGCTAAAACAGTGAAGAATGCTTCTATGTGCGGTTTAGGACAAACTGCTGCGAATCCAGTCCTATCAACCCTTAAATATTTTAGAGAAGAATACGAAAGTCACATTAAATATAAGAAATGTCCGGCTTTAGTATGTAAAGAGATTGTTTCTGCACCTTGTCAATACATTTGCCCGATTGATCAAGAAGCTTCAGTCTATATAGCTTTAATCGCTCATGGAAAATTTGAAGAAGCTCTGAGTGTCATCAGAAAAGATAATCCTTTTCCGGTAGTTTGCGGAAGGGTCTGTCACTATCCATGTGAAAAGGTTTGCAGAGCAGGAGAAATGGGAGAACCAATTGCTATTCGGTCCTTAAAACGATTTATCATAGATTGGGCACTCGAAAAAAGCTATAAAACTCCTACTGAACAGAAAAAGCCAAAAAAGAAAAATAAAGTGGCTATTATTGGAGCTGGTCCTGCAGGATTAACCGCAAGCTACTATCTAAACCAAAAAGGATATCAAGTTACTATTTTCGAGTCTTTACCTATTCCAGGTGGAATGTTAGCCATAGCAATTCCAGATCACCGATTGCCCAAAAACAAATTAAATTTTGATATTGAAAACATAATAAAATCAGGGGTAACTATAAAAACAAATACTGCTCTAGGTAAGGATTTTTCTATTGATGATCTTTTTAATGAAGGGCATGAAGCTGTATTTATTGCTATTGGAGCTCACAAATCGATGAAGATGAAAATTCCTGGTGAAGATGCAGACGGTGTTATTCAAGCAATGGAGCTGCTCAAAGCAGTTAATTTAGGGAAAAAAGTAGAACTTGGTGAGAAAGTAGGGATTATTGGTGGTGGGAATGCAGCCATTGATGCAGCTCGAGTTGCCATCCGAAACAAAAACTGTAAAAAAGCTTTTATATTATACAGAAGAACGAGAAAAGAAATGCCTGCTTTCGAAGAAGAAATTAATAGCGCTATTGAAGAAAGAATTGACATCCAATTTTTAGTAGCACCAACTAAGGTTTTAACTAAAAATGGAAAAGTAGTGGGTGTGGAGTGCATGCAAATGAAACTCGGAGATATGGATTCCAGCGGCAGACGGAAACCTATCCCTATTGAAGGTTCTGAATTCTCAATTGAGTTAGATACACTCATTCCTGCTATTGGAGAAAGACCTGATATTTCATTTATAACTAATAAAAATAATATAAACATTTCAAAATGGGAAACTATAGTGGCCGATGACGAAACGCTTTTGACCGATCGAGAAGGCGTCTTTGCAGGAGGCGACGTTGTAACAGGCCCCCGTACTGTAGTAGAAGCCATAGCTGCAGGGAAAATAGCTGCAGAATCTATTGAAAAATATCTTTCAGGAAAAAGTTTAGCAAGGGAACACACGCTAAACAGACCATCATTGTACATAGAACCTATTGAACTGACTGAAGAGGAAATAGAGGAAGCGAAAAGACCTGAAATGCCAAAGTTGTCTATAAAAGCAAGAAAGAAAAACTTTGAAGAAGTCGAATTGGGTTTAACCGAAGAGATGGCAATTAAAGAAGCAAGGCGTTGCCTGAGATGTGAATTAGAAACCGAAGATGGAAAAATAGCAATAGGACACAAAAATGATTATTTTAAAAATTAATGGTTTAGAGGTCAAGGCTGAGGAAGGCTGGACTATTTTAGAGACAGCTAAATTTTACGGTATTGAGATACCGACACTTTGCTACAACGAAGGATTAAGTGCTTACGGAGGCTGTCGTCTTTGTCTTGTAGAGATAGGTGAGGGGCCTAAAGCCAAGTTAGCCTCTTCATGTACTTATCCAGCCGAAGAAGGTCTTGTGGTCAGAACAGATACCCGCAGAGTCATTGAAACCCGGAGGATGATGATAGAACTGATGCTTTCGCTTGCACCTAACTCCAAAATCATCCAGGATCTGGCTTCAAAATTTGGGGTGACCAAAGTCAGGTTTAAAGTTCGAAACGAAGAATGCATCCTCTGCGGCCTGTGTGTACGTATGTGTCGAGAACAAATGGACGGAAAGGCTATTGGCTTCCAGAACCGAGGACACAAAAGAAAAATCTCTACTCCCTTTGATATAAAATCTGAAGAATGCCGCCTCTGCGGCGGCTGCATGTACATCTGCCCCGCCTGTCAACTGAAATGCCAGGGTCCTGAAGCAGATACTACAGTTTGCAATGCTTGTTTAACCATGGACCCAACCTGTCTGGATTATTACGATGAGCTTCAGTGCTGGATGTACAATGCAGGCCGCTGCGGGACATGTGTGAGAGAAAAGCCTGAAAAATCAGACAGTAAAGAACAGGCCGAAAACAGCAAATAGAGAAAAAAATGGTTCGCTTACTTGTTTCTTACTGCTTTTAAAGATATGAGCAATTAAGGAGGTAATCATAATGGCTTATACAAAACTCAACAGGAGTGCTGCTACTCTAACCAAAAACAGAACTGAAGGTTCCATAAGTCCTTTCAGCGGGATGTGTGTCACCTGTGTAGACGGCTGCATCGGCATGTGCGAGATCGGAAAATCCGCCTACCGGGGACATGAAGTTCTCTACCCCCAGCCCTTCGGTATCATCACTGCGGCCTCTGAGAAGGAATATCCAGTGGACCTCTCTGATTTCACTATCTTAGGTACAGCAGCCGGTGCTCACGGCGTGGAGGCCGATTCTGACAAGGCAACTTTTCCTAAAGTATCCATTGAAACACAAATTGGTCATGACAAAGGGATCAAGCTGAAAGTTCCTTTTATTATTTCAGGTATGGGCTCGACAAATGTTGCTAAACAGAATTGGGAAGGATTGGCCAAAGGCGCAGCTATATCAGGGACGATACTTACTGTCGGCGAAAATGTCTGCGGAATGGATGATGAATCCGAGATAAAAAATGGAAAAATCGTCCGTTCCCCTGATATGGAAAGCCGAGTTAAACTCTTTAAGGAACTTCAGGAGGACGGTTACGGAACAGTAGCCGTTCAGGCCAACGTTGAGGATACAAGGCTGGGCGTTCAAGAATACGTCATTGAAAAACTCGGCGTAGAAACAGTCGAGCTGAAATGGGGACAAGGTGCCAAAGATATAGGCGGCGAGGTTAAAATCAAGAACCTCAAGAAAGCTCAAGAGCTCAAAAAGAAAGGCTATATCGTCCTTCCTGATCCTGAAGATTCAGAAGTCATAAAAGCTTTTGAGAAAGGCAGTTTTAAAGAGTTTGAAAGACACTCTCGACTGGGTATGGTTGAAGAAGAAAGCTTTATGCAGAGAGTCGAAGAGCTAAGACGTGCAGGCGCAAAGTATGTCTTCCTGAAAACAGGGGCCTATCGGCCAGTTGATTTGGCTCGTGCTGTAAAATTCTCCTCAAAGGCAAAACTCGACCTGCTGACAGTCGACGGAGCAGGCGGTGGAACAGGAATGAGTCCCTGGCGGATGATGAATGAATGGGGAATTCCATGCGTTGAAATCTGGTCTCTTTTATACCAATACCTTCGGAAACTGGATGAAAAAGGAGAATACATACCCGACATTGCAGCAGCCGGCGGGATCACTTTTGAAGATCAGATTTATAAAGTTCTAGCTTTAGGAGCACCCTATTTTAAAGCCGTGGGTATGGCCAGAGGACCCATGGCGGCCACGATGGTAGGAAAAACAATTGGCAAGAGGATTGAAGAAGGACAGATTCCTGTTTACGTGGAACGCTTTGGAAATTCCGCTGAAGAAATCTTTGTTACAGCTCCCGCATTAAAGAGAAAATACAAGGAAAGATTCAACGAAATCCCGACAGGAGCAATGGGAATTTACACTTATTTCTCAAGGCTCGCTCAAGGACTCAAACAGCTCATGGCAGGAAATAGAAAGTTCGCTCTAAATTATATTACCCGTGATGATATAGCTGCCTTGACCCAAGATGCAGCAAACATAAGCGGTATTGCCTACATAACTGAAGTCGATAAAGAGGAAGTCAATAAAATCCTGGATAGCTAAAAAAACGGTCGGAAAAAAAGGGGACAGGCAACTTTTTAATAAAAAGTAGCCTGTCCCCTTTTTTTCTGTCTCCCTTTTTTTCAAGCTGTCCGCATCTTGTTTAATTCGAGCCAAAGGTTTTGGGGGATAGACGCAGCGACCATTGAAGATTGAGCCTTCCCAAGCTTCTCTTCGAGGGGACCCGACGGAGTCGGGCGGCGAGTATGTCTGAGCGTAGCGAGTTACGCAGCCGC
>JAGLWV010000130.1 GCA_023133225.1 Candidatus Aminicenantota bacterium
GTATATCTATCTCATCTGCCTTCAAGATGGGGGCTGACATCCCCCCGGGAATAGCAGCTTTTAATTCCTTACCTTCTTTCATGCCTCCTGCATGCTTGAAAATGATATCCTTCAGGCTTGTTCCCATGGGCAGCTCATAGGTTCCGGGATTTTTCACCATGCCGCTCACACCAAAAATTCTGGTTCCCCCATCCTTGGGAAGCCCCTGCTTGCAGAACCAGTCAGCCCCATTGAGGATAATGGAAGGGATATTTGAGATGGTCTCCACATTATTAATGACCGTAGGGCACTGAAAAAGGCCGACAGATGCGGGAAAAGGAGGCTTTAGCCTGGGATGCCCTCTTCTCCCTTCCAGAGATTCCAAAAGGGCAGTTTCCTCCCCGCAGATGTAAGCCCCTGCCCCCCGGTGGACAAAAACATCCAAATCAAATCCGGAATCCAGGATATTTTTCCCCAGAAATCCTTTCTCGTTTGCCTCTGAGATAGCCTGTTCAAGCCTTAAAGCGATGGATTCATACTCGCCGCGAATATAGATATAAGCGGCGTGGATGCCCACACAGAAGGAGGAGATGATGATTCCCTCAAGCAGAAGGTGGGGATTATGACTCATGATGTAGCGGTCTTTAAAGGTACCGGGTTCACCTTCATCGGCGTTGACACACAGATATTTCGGTTTATCCACCTTGGGCACAAACCCCCACTTGACTCCCGCCGGAAAGCCTGCTCCCCCCCTGCCTCTCAAATTGGCTGCTTTCACCTCTTCGAGAATATTTTCAGGTTTCATGCCAGAAAGTGCCTTTTTGACCGCCTGGTACCCTTCGTTCTTTAAATAGACATCTAACATGTAAAAATTGTCCATTTCAAAGTGTCTGGATAAATTTTTTTCTTTCACTGTCTTATTTCAAACCACTCAAAATTTTATCGATTTTTTCCTTATCCAGGTTGCCGTGATAATCAAAATTGACCATCAGACTGGGAGCCATTTCACAGGCACCAAGACATTCGACCGATGACAGAGTGAATTTTTTATCCGGTGTTGTCTCTCCAAGCCCTATGCCTAACTTTTCCTTCAAATAATCGATCAGGCTCTCCGCTCCCATTAGGGAACAGCTCAAATTCGAGCAGACCTGAATATGGTATTTCCCGACAGGCTTCTGGTTAAACATGGTGTAGAACGTTACGACTTCTCTCACCTGAATGGGCTTGAGTTCCAAAATCTCAGCCACCCGTTTTTCTTCCTCCTCCGATATGCAGCCAAACTCTTTCTGAGTGAGATGCAATACGGGAAGGATAGCTGCTTCTTTTCGAGGATAGCAGGCAACAATCTCCCTGATCTTCTTTATTGTCTTTTCCGAGAACTCAGGGCTCATCTATCTAACTCTCCGCCTATCATATTCATCGACCCAAAGGTAGGATTCATATCGGCAACATAATGCCCCCGGATAATCTCTTCCAGAGCGGAAACAATATGAAAGCAAGGAGCTCTGAGATGAAGACGGTATGGTTTGTCTGTGCCATTGGAGATGATATAAAAACCCAGCTCTCCGCTTGCGCCTTCCACTGAAAAATAGACTTCCCCTTTAGGAGGCCTTATGCCGTGGTCTTTCATGAAAAATTTAAAGTGGCTGATAAGCCCTTCGATATTGGTATATGTATCTTCTTTAGGAGGAACGATCTGTCCTTTACTGTCTGTCATAATGCCCTTGTATCTTTCTTTTTCCGAGCCCTCCAGAGTCGGTGAAAGTTTGATCCTCTTTTCCGTTCTTTTTGACCTTGACTCCTTGATGGCATCAACAGGTTCGATGCCTCCAGCCATGAGCTGCTGAGGAGACGAGGATTCGGGCATACTCTCTATACACTGTTCCACAATCCGCAGGCTCTGTTCCATCTCTTTCATCCGGACCATATATCTGTCAAAGTTATCTCCCCTCTCACCGAGCGGAATCTCGAAGTTCAATTTATCATAGACTAAATAGGGATGGGCTTTCCGGACATCGTAAGAGACGCCGGTTGAGCGCAGGCAGGGTCCTGTCCACCCGTAGTTGATGGCCATCTCTGGAGAAACAACTGCCACATCTCTGGTGCGGTCAATAAAAATCTTATTTTTATCGATAAGTCCTGAGACGTCTTTGAGAACTTTTCGGGTTTCATCAATCGCTGTATGTGTCGTCTCCTTCCAGTTCGGATGAAGGTCTGCCCTGACTCCCCCAATCCGGATATAGGAGGTTGTCATGCGGGCTCCCGTTGTCTGTTCCATAACATCCCATATAAACTCACGAGCTTTCATCTTGTAGAGGAATACTGTAAAAGCCCCGCATTCCATGGTCATGGCAGCAAGAGCGGTGAGATGGTCACAAATTCTTGAAAGTTCACACATTAAAACCCGGATATACTGCGCACGTTCAGGCACCTCTATTCCCATCATCTTCTCCAGCGTCATAACATAGCCGCAGTTGTTTATCAGGGGGGAGACATAATTCATCCTGTCTGTATAAGGAAGCAGATTAAAATACGTTTTATGCTCGCAGATCTTTTCGAAGCCCCGGTGTAGATATCCCATCTCCAATTCAGCATTGAGGATCTTTTCTCCATCAAGCTCGAGCATGATCCGGGTTGTACCATGCATGGCAGGGTGGGATGGCCCCATGTTTAAAAGCATGCTTTCTTTTCGGGCTTCTTTTTGAATTCTATATGTCATTTTCTTTTCTCATGGGGATTATTGGCTGACGTCTGCGCAAGGGGTAATCTTTGCGCAAGGGATGACCTTCGAATCCGTCATACATGAAAAGCCGCTTCAAATAGGGATGTCCGTTGAAGCGAACACCGAACATGTCATACGCCTCTCTCTCCAGCCAGTTTGC
>JAGLWV010000131.1 GCA_023133225.1 Candidatus Aminicenantota bacterium
GTAAGGTCAAGAAGCATGGCATAATCATAGGGTTCCGCTTTTAAAAATTTGATGATATCGAGAAGAGAATCTCTCTCGATGACAACAGTGTCATCCCCGAAGTGGGCAGAAACTTCCTTGATCTTTTCGACAAACCTTTCTTTGAGGTCTTGAACTACTTTTTCTTGCTGAATCGCCATTCGTGTCCTTCTTTTTGCACCTTTTTCTGTAATTTTATCAGGGCATCCAGAACCGTCTCCGGACGAGGCGGACATCCCGGGATATAAACATCCACCGGAATTATATTATCAATTCCCTGGACGACGGCATAATTATCATATATACCGCCACTCACTGCGCAAGCCCCAAAAGCAACGACCCATTTCGGCTCGGTCATCTGGTCATAGACCGTTTTCAACACCGGAGCTTCTTTATGAGTGATCGTGCCGACTACCAGCAGCATGTCTGCTTGCCGGGGCGAGAACCTTGTCCATCCCATGCCGAACCGGTCCAGGTCATAATGGGCGCAGGCAACGGACATGTATTCCATCCCGCAGCATGCTGTAATAAAGGGATATTGAAAGAGTGAATACTTACGCCCCCAGCCCATCATGGCATTAAGAGATGTTGTAATAAAGCCGCCTGCCATACTACCTAACCCTTTTTTTTCTGTTTTTACTTTTCCCACTCAAAGGCTCCCTTTTTCCAGGCGTAGACAAATCCCACTATAAGGACAAACATATAGGCAAACATGATGATCAACCCTGTAATCCCTATCTCCTTGAAGACCAGCGCCCAGGGAAAGAAAAAAACCACCTCAATATCAAAGAGGAGGAAAAGAAAGGCAACGAGACAGTATTTAATAGGGAAAGGTTTTATTTCATCCTGGAGGTATGGACTGCCGCACTCAAAAGGAGTCTCCTTGACGGGATTGCTCTTCCTAGGCCCCAGGAATCTATTTATTAAGACAAGAATAGCCCCCAGGATCCCAAAGACTAGAAAAACTATAAATAGCTCAATCATGAATTTAACAAAGGGATAGATTTTATAAAAATCAATTTAAATTTGCAAACATTTTTAATAAATTTTATTTTTTTTCTATATATTCAACATATGGAGTGCTTCATTCTTGACTTTCATGGCTGCTTCCATCAGAGACTCAGATAATGTCGGATGAACATGGATCGAAGAAGAGACATCCTGGATCTTCAATCCGGTGGTTATAGCCAATGTCATCTCAGAAATAAGCTCACTGGCATTCGGAGCAAGAATGTGAGCACCGATGATCTCATCCTTCTCGCCTGCTATGACTTTAACCATTCCCTCCTGTCTTCCCATGGTCAGTGCGCGGCTGTTTGCCTGAAGAGAGAATACACCGACCTGAATCTTTATTCCCTTCTCCTTTGCATTTTCTTCTGTCAAACCTACAGATGAAAATTCAGGTTCGGTATAAACAGCCAGGGGAAGAGCATTATAGTTCATCTCCACACTCGAACCCGAGGCATTTTTAACAGCGATGATGCCTTCATGAGTTGCTTTATGAGCAAGCAATTTTCCACCGGTCATATCTCCTATTGCGTAAACTCCGGGGAGGCTGGTTTCAAGCGTAGAGTTTACCATGATAATACCCTGTTTATTCAAAGAGAACTTCGATTCCATTCCCTTGATAACTTCAGAATCGGGTTCTCTTCCTGCTGCTAAAAGAACCTTTTCCGCCTCAAACTCAAAGGGAGACTGAGTTTTCATACATATCCCTTTAACACTCACGATGCCATTTTTAACTTGACCGGTCTCTATCCTCATCTGAGTATGGATATCAATCCCCTGTGCCTTGAGAATCCTCTCTAACCGGGCAACCATCTCTCTATCGGCGCCTGGAAGGATAGTGGGCATCATTTCCAGGATGGATACATCTGAGCCAAGCTTGTGGTAAATCGTTCCCAGTTCAAGTCCGATCGCTCCAGCTCCGATAATCAACATTTTTCTGGGAGGGTCATCGAATTCAAGGGCTTCCCGGGAAGTGACAACTTCTTTACCGTTGGGAACAAGAAAAGGAAGTCCCGCAGGCCTGCTGCCTGTAGCAAGGATGATCCTATCTGCTTCAAGAATTCTTTCTTCACCTTTCCTTTCAACAGCGACCTGCCTTTCACCCTTTAAAAATCCTTTTCCCTTCTTAATTTCAACACCGTTCTTTTTCAAGAGAAACTCTAATCCTCTTACAAGTCTCTCCACAACTCTCCCCTTCTCCTCTTGAACCTTCTTCCAATTGAATTTTATCTCTTCTAAAGGGCCATCCAAGTTCCTGTTTTCTTTGAATTCTTTATAGATTTTTGTCTGGTGCAAAAGATATTTGGTGGGGATACATCCCCAATTCATGCATACTCCCCCTATCTTATCCTTCTCGATCAGAACAACTTTCTTTTTAAGCTGGGCGGCTCGTATGGCAGCCACATATCCACCGGGCCCACCTCCTATGACGGCTAAATCATATTTATCGCTCATTTTTTCCTCTTTTCAAAAAATTGTTTGTATTATAACCTTTCTCAGTATCCCCGTCTATTCTGTCTTACCTTGACAGCATGCATCAAATAAATAAAAAATAGTGATGCGCTGAACCTGGATTATTCAGGAAAAAGGATTGAACAATGAAATCAAAAAATAACATTAATATTATTTTTCTCCTTTGTGTATCTTTTTGTCTCTTCTTCACCGGTACAATCAATGCATACGAACTGTTTATCTATCGTCCATACCTTATTAAAAAACCGTTCAGTGAAGAAAATAAAATTTACATCCACGGAGAGTACTTTGCCCTCCGCTTATCTCCATGCAACTTTCCCGGCTACAATGACCTCAGAGGTCAAGTTGACAGGTGGAATTTCGGATTTCGAAACATCATTTTTTTTACAGAAAACACCTCCTTCCTTGCCCAGCTTGTCACCCACGACGACGGAGAGAGGAGGACAAAATTCGACTGGCACTTCTCTCTAAAACAAGTGCTGTCCGAGCATCTTGTCTTGATTTTAGGCCATGACAGTAACCACGACTCTGACTACAAGAGCGTACTTACTCCCCCCAAGCGTTACTATGTCAATCGAAATTACATCGGTATAGGCATTCCCTTTGAGAAAGATTCTATCTATATTGAACCCTTCGTTTTTTTCCTCCTGGGTAATACAAGGCAGTTATTGCATCTCGATCTATCGGGTGGTCATAATCGTCAGGAATACGGGCTGAGGATCGGAGCATGGTTCAAAGAAAAGGTGGGGCTCCATTTTCAAATATTAACTCAAGCCGGGAAAATTCTTTCCTTAGGCGATACTCTTCTGGCAGACTTGATTATCCGCTTGAAGCTTTCAAACTGGTTTGAATTATCTCTAGGCGGGGGGATCTGGCAGGATATAAAGACCAGTCCGGATGGAAACAAGAAAAGTTTTCATAAACTCACCTGGGGCATCGCCATTCCATTTTAGTTATTATTACTTCTTTGTCAGCAGCTATAATCCCATATATCCACCAGGGTAGCTATTCATATCAGCTTATTATTTCAATAGAAGTAATACTTATTCTACAGGGCTCACAAGGTAGATGTATAGAGTAGAGTAGCCGCTGGTACGAAAGGCTTGCGATAGGCTTCTCATAGGTTGCAAGATATAGATCCAACCCAGGTCTAGGACTTATTTACCCCAGGGAAAATCGTGTAGGATATGCGCGACATGGGCTTTTATATATCAACGTATTAGAGAAAAAATTTCTGGTGTATATTTTCAATATTGAAGACCATTGTCGCCCAACGTAGGAAATTTAAAGGAGAGCACTAAAGGAGGCCTGTTTCCCTTCCAGCTATAAGATAGAATAAGGCAAAATAAATTAGCAAGGGAGGATTTCAGGGAGTTAGAATCTTCCCAGGCGCGCTTGGCTTACCCATTATTTATCAGTTATTTTCCTTGTATTTTGCTTTGAGCAAGCCGATGCCATTTTAAGCTTTTTTTTGCAGCTATATGTCAAAACAGCAGCAAATCAATCACAAGGAATTAAAGAAGAAGTCTATATTATTTTGACATATAATTTGATCAGTGATATAAATTTATTAAAGAAAAAAGATTAGGATTTCAAGTTCTTTTTAATGAAGATATTACCTAGGCTACTAAACGAACTAGATAGATAAATAAGGAAAATCAATTTGGAAGCTCTAGAACTATCCAGTACAATACGTGAAGGAAGTAGAGATTACAGGCGTGGCCTTAATATCAATTATGGGAGAACTTGCGATTGTAAACCTACCCACATCAATTGCTTATCTGCAAAAGAATGGCTTAAAAGCCAGCTAGGTGTATGGCGATTCTATTATGAAGCTAGAGACATTCGCGATAAGAACGTTCATCCTGCAACATTTCCTATATCTTTATCTAAGAAGGTCATTGAATTATTTACTCATGAAGGTGAGCTTGTTCTGGATCCCTTCGTTGGTAGTGGTACAACATTAGTTGCAGCGAGAGATGTAAATCGAAATGCTGTTGGTTTTGACCTCCATAAAAAATATATTGACAGCTGTGAACAGCGACTAAAAGAACCCACTCTTTTTGGCAAATCAAAACAAATTGCTATTCAAGATGATGCTCGGAATATATCACTTTATTTTGAAACAGAAAGGATAAGCCTGATATGGACATCCCCCCCTTATGCAAATCTTTTGAATAGGGAAAGAAAGAATAAATCAAGAAGATTTAGAAATAATGAACAGCTTGGGAAAATAGAGCAATATTCTCAAGACCAAAGAGATCTTGGGACAATGGAGCTTGATGAATATACAGAAGCTATGGGAGAAATTTTCGAGTCATTGTTACCATTACTCCGGCCAAAGGCACACTGTGTTATAAATGTTCCTGATATGTGGTGGGAAAATAAAAGGATTACTATCCATGTTTCATTAATCAATAAATTAAGGAAACACGGATATGAGTTAAGAAATGTTATAATATGGGATAGGACAAATATTGTTAACCGTATTGGAATTTTCGGTTGGCCAAGCAATTATATAACTATGGGAGTAACATTTGAATATTTGTTAGATTTTTGGCGGCCACCAAAGACAATTAAGAAATAAGAACTTTTAATGGAGATCTACACAAAAGAGGGGCTTATAGAGAAGATAAAGCGTATTAGAAAAAAGGGATGGATTCCTAATGCGCGGCCAGGAAATGTTGGAGGGATTGGAAACACTTTAGAAGACCTTCTAGGAATTGAGGAGAATAACCTTCCTATTCCAAATGCTTCAGAATGGGAATTAAAGTGTCAGAGGATAGGCACCTCTTCTTTAACGACACTCTTTCATATGGAACCTTCTCCGCGAGCATTCAGATTTGTGCCACAAATTTTATTGCCTAAGTACGGGTGGCCTCATCAATCCATCCCTAATGAAATGAGCTTTCGACAGACAATTCAAGGGCTGACAAGATCAGATCGCGGTTTCAAAGTTGTTATAGATCGAAATGCAAAGAAGGTACTGATTTCCTTTAATCCTAATTCCGTCTCTAAGAAACATTCTGAGTGGCTTAATTCAGTTGAGGAGAGAGTTGGATTAGGGGAGTTAAATCCTCAGCCTTACTGGGGTTTTGATGACCTTTGGCATAAGGCGGGAACAAAACTCATGAATTGTTTTTATATACGTGTAGAAGTTAAGAAAGAAAACAGCGATGAATATTTTTGGTATAAAGATATTATGATATTACAAAATTTTATTTTTGAGAAATTCTTAAACGCAATGGATGTAGGTTTTATTCTGGTTGATTTCGATGCTCGAACTGGTCATAACCATGGCACCAAATTCAGGCTTAGACAAGATAAATTTCCAAACTTATATGAAGAGGTCATAACTAAATAATTCAATCACTCATTTATCAATAGACAGTTAAATACTGCGCCAGTAAGGGGAAAACATTTTAAGCTAGGTAAAGGAGTTATAAAAAGATCGAGGAGTGGCGGCAGGACTATAATGCAAATCGGCCACACAGCTCTTTAGGCAACGTCTCTCCAGAGGAGTTTGCAGCTATAGATCGTCCGATTGAGACCGGATTAACGAGGGCTCCCGAGACTGTCAAAAATGACTTGCAAAATTTTAGACTAACATAGAAAAAGGATCAAAGATGGGGGCATGTCCAATTATTCTTGCGCCTGACAACGACAAAACGATAAGCCTTGCCCCCTTTCTCAGGGCCCACAAAATGTACACTCTCAGCCACTTCTTCTTTGATAGCATGGCTTCTCTTTTTGCGCTTCTTTAATTTTTCCCATTTATCTTCTTCTATTGCGGCTATCGTATCTAATACAATTTCGTATTTATCTCCAGCTATGACAAATCCATGCCCTTCTTTATCACAATAGCTCATTATGCGATGATTATACCCGGCAGAATCCATCCGGACGATTAGTTTTACTCCCGGATTATTCTTTTCCAGATACTTTGAGATCTTTCTTAAAAGACTCAAATTATTTGCCGCAGGCGAAGCATTGCCGGGACGAAAAAGACTAAATCCGGCCATGCTCAACTCTTTGCCCTTTATGATTCCCATCAAAGGATTAAATCCACGAAAGCCTTCATAACTCTTCTCAGCAATTTCAATCTCACTGGGAATAAGACTTGAATCTATATCTATAACAATCTCTTTTAACCCCTTCTGACGAATAGTATTTGTTAATGTCTCTTCGTGTAAACCTTCGCGCCAAATCGCCAAGAGTGTTGGCCGTGGGAAACTTGTCCATTCCCAGTATATCCAATAACCCAGGATCAGAAGAAAGAATATCTATATCATTTAAACAGGGCGCTCCTTTTATTAGCATCTCTACAAATGAGAGAATCTTCTCAGATACACAATAGCCCCTTTTGCGCTTCTTTAAATGAGAGAGTTTTTTTCAAGTCCTGCCGCTAATCCAATCTCTTTGGCAAAACTCATGATCAATATCAAACCGCTGGATGCTGTAACTTTTTTTTAATGCCCCGAGATTGAAATTTTTGACTTTTTGATATACTATAAAAGCACCTTTTGGGTTTCACCTAGTGGGTGAAACTTTTGATTTTTTTTCATGCCTCTATTATACCAGTTCTTCAGTCGTAATAGAGGCCTATATTTTGCTATCCCTTATGATTATAGGGACTTACTCGATTATTCGGGAACTCGTTCATATGATTGACACTCATTTATTTAATCATGTAAAATCTATATCCAAGAACAAGACTCAAGAAAACTCAATTGTGGGAGGGGTAATGAGATGAGAATTACAAAATTTCGTATCAAAAACTATTTATCAATTTTAGATTCAGGTGAAGTAATTTTGGAACCGGCTATAACTACACTTATTGGAGAAAATGAATCAGGCAAAACATGCGTTTTGAAAGCCTTGGAGACTTTTAATGGAGAATTTAAATATTCAATAGAACAATTGTGTCTTCACTCAGATACAAAAACAGAATTAGAATCAGGGACAATAAATGAAAAAGATATAGAAATTGTAACACTTTGGTTTGAAATGGAAGAAGAAGATAAACGCAAATTAAAAAGTATTAATCCCCAACTCGTAAAAATAAAAAATCTAAAAGTTACCAAATATTTTGATAATTCATATTCAAGTGAAAGTCCTGATATATCTTTAGAAGACATAAAGACTAATATCAAAAAGAAACTAAATAAGAATATATCTGAAATTAAAAATATCTCTACCGTATTTAAAGAAAAATTAGACAATCATTCTAAAAGAAATCCTCCATTTAGCGGTTCAAAGGCTCATTATGATGAAGTAATTAATGAGATCATATCTTTTGATCCAGTAACTAATCCTGAAATAGACAAAGTTTTCACTAATTCATTTAATAGGTTAGTAGGTTTACCTAATGCAGACGCCCCAATACAGAATGATATACAGGCATTTATTGAGGAAATTAATCCTCATAAGGATAGCATTAAAGAAACTCTATCTAAAAAAGAGGAGGATGTAAGAGAGGAAGCCCTAGAAATGTTGCCAAGTCTCATATATTTCTCAGATATTGAAAAACTAGAGGATATTGTAGCTCTTTCTGAATATATCTCCAAAAAGGAAAGACACAAGACTCTTGATAATTTGATTAAGCTATCAAACTTAAATGTAGATAGTTTTGAAGGTTCTGGCGCTTATGCTAGGATTTCAAAGTTACGCACCGCCTCAGCAAGAATAACAGGAGATATAAATCAATTTTGGACTCAAGAAAAAGTAGAAGTCAATTTAGACATTAGGGAAGGAGAAATAATAATTTCTATTTTAGACGACGTAATTAATAATTACCATCCACCTAGCATAAGAAGCCAGGGCTTTCGATGGTTTTTATCCTTTTACATAAATTTTATGGCTGGATCTAAGGGTGAACTCAAAAACGCAATAATTCTTCTCGATGACCCCGGGGTTTATCTTCACGCTTCAAGACAAAAGGACTTTCTCAATGCGCTTGAGAAAATCTCACAGTCCAATCAAATTGTTTTCAGTACTCACTCTCCTTTTATGATCGATAGGGAAAAATTAAGGAGGGTTAGGATAGTTACAAAAAAAGTTGGCAAGGGTACTTTAATAGAAGAAAAATATTGGGATTCCAAAGGCGATGCACTTGCACCTATAAGGGCATCAATAGGTATGAAAATAGGCGATTCTCTCTTTACTACCAAAAATAATTTATTAGTAGAGGGCTATTCAGATGAGATAATATTAGGAGCAATGTCGAAATTATGCTTAAAAAAGGGAGAACAATATATTGATACTTCTAAAATTTCAGTTTTTCCTGTTACTGGGGCAGATAAGATGTCATTATTTGCAACATTCTGTAAAATAGAAAATTTTAAATTTCTAGTGTTTTTAGACTTTGATACAAAAGGAAGAAGTACCTCAAAGGAATTGGAAAATAAATACAAGATAAATAGAAACAATATAATGATGCTTGATAAATTTGCAGGGCAAGGTAAAGATTTAGTAATAGAAGATTTGATTGATTTTGACTTTTATCTTGAAGCCTTGAACGCAGCTTATGAGGAAATTTTCCAGAATAAACTAAAGAAAAAGAGTATTAAAAAGGATGATCTTAAGAAGACTACGTTCAATGGGATTAAGGATTTCTTTAAAGAAAAACAGATCGGAACTTCTGGGAGGGTTGACAAAATTAAAGTCGCAAAAGAAATTAATGATTTAGTAGTTGAAGGTAAAGTTCCTTCTGAAGAGACAACTTCAAAATTTTTAAAGTTATTCAAAATAATTAATGAAAAATTAGAAACATCATGAAATTCAAATAGTAACATTCAAATGTTTTTTTCAAAAATGTCTATATTGTGGCTATTTCAGACTAAAAATTGCGAAAAATAGCTAAAATTGAGGAAGAATAAAAATCTCTTGAAAACCTTCTTGCTTACTGATTTTTAATTAAAATAAGGGAAATAGCTGGCACGCCCGGAGGGATTTAAACTCCCCGACCTCTTGGCTGCCGAAGAAGAAAAATAAATTTCTTATCTCACTATCCGATATCACAAGCGCAATGCCACCATCGTCCTTTGCTAATTCTTTCATCACCTTCCGGGTAATTTCATCCTCTGGCAATAAACCTATTTTATCTAACTCCTCTCTCCACCATTCACTTAACTTATGTGTCACTGCATTCAAGCAATATCCATAAACCTTTTCAATCTGCCAATCTCCCTCTCTTGCCGCTATTCCAAACAACAACACAGGCCACTCTTTATCCGTCACAAGACCCCCAGCCTTTATCATGGCTTTCATTCGCCTGCTTGCTTTCTTATGCTTCTCCTCTTTCTTTTCTCTGTAATGATATCTAGCTCCCATTTATACCTCCTGTTCTGCCAGTCACAATTTCCTCATGCTGTCTGTAGAGCTTCCTTCAACTCCAGCATAACCTGTGAATCAGCTAATTTTTTTAAGATTAAGACGACTTTACTTAGATCAAATTCTTTAATAGTATCCGAGGTTCTGCTATCCCCCAAAACCTTTAGCTCGAATAAAACAAGATGCGGACAGCTCCCATATTGTGAACCATGCCCGCTCAGCCTTGCTCACGGTTTTTACGCCACTCAGCCTTCGCCTGGAGGAATAAAATGCAGGAAAAATTTGTTGCATGAAAGATAAATTTGGAATATAACAAATACCTCCCTCTGAATGATTTTTAGGAGTATGAAATATCCAGATTCACGACAGGCAAGCATGAAATATCCAGATTCACAACAGGAAAGATGGTGTCACCTTCAGATATTTTAGCAACGACCGAAAAAACACGAAGGAAAGGCATTTGTTTGGCATGTATTTAAAAAAAGGATTATTCATCCTTTCTACACTTTTATTTTTCCTCGTTTTACCTTCATCCCCTCAAACACATTCATACAGCGACCAGGATTGTCTTTTCTGTCACGGGAAGCCCGAAATCTCTCAGATCACAAAGGACGGAAAAACGCGTTCTCTTCACGTGAATCCTGAAGAATGGGCTCAGGATATCCACCACCGGGGAAAGATCACATGTGTGGACTGCCATATAAATGCTAATCCCTATCTCCATTTCAGGGAGGGTTTTTTCGATGTGGATTGTGCCCGCTGTCA
>JAGLWV010000132.1 GCA_023133225.1 Candidatus Aminicenantota bacterium
GTTGTTCCCTTTCTCATGTCGAAACTTGAAGGGGAGCCTCCGAAAATGACCGGTGCGCCTTTTTTCGCGAGCTGCGAGATCACTAATCCGGAGAGATTCTCCGCAATATGCTGGACAAGAGTCCCTGCAATTGTTACAGGAGAGGTTGCTCCGGTCATACCCATGGATATAAACTCAGACGGAATGCCAACGCGTGCACAATCGATCAGGCTCTGCATAGTCAGGTTGCTCCATTTCAAAGGAGGGGAGGGGCAGGCGTCAAAAATAGCCAGAGGTTTTTCTGCCAGATTATTCTCGCTTCCTCTAACCGCTACAAGCATATCAAACATAGGCTTGAATCCTTCGATCCGGAATGTTCCTGTGACCACAGGTTTTGACGAGAATTGAAGGCCGATAAACAACCGGTAGCTGTCAGAAACGATTTCCGGAACATCACTACTTATGAGACCTGTGCTCTGGAAATGCATATGCTCCAGACTGTCTGTGAGCCGGATAAATTTAACCAGGTCTTCAGTTGCGGCCCTCCTCTCTTCTTGTGTTTTGTGGTCGAGAAGGGTTACAGCGGTTGAGCCTGGGTTGAAGTGGACATGATCCCCACCAACTATGAATTCTTTTTCGCCCCGTCTATCATAGAGTGTGATCGTCGAGGAAGATGAGGAAAGGGAATCTTCCACAAGTTGGGATGAGATGAGAGCTCGTTGGCTTGACCCATCAACCTTCATCCCAGCCTCCTTTAAAAGGTCTAAGGCTTCTTGATTTTCGATAAAGACACCTTGTTTTTCGAGGATGAAATAGGCTTCCTCTATGATTTTTTGAATGAATTCCTTGTTTAATAATTCTAATCTGGGTTTTGTTGTTTTGATCATTGTTTATCCTTTAATTTATTATTTTCTTGTGGAAAGATCTTTCTCCTTGTAAAAATTTATTCGAAAGGAAATAGATTTTTGAGGGATCATCATATAGGAGTTATTAAGGCTTACTGCAATGTCTTGCCCTGGTAATATATGGAAGACGTACCGCTGCTCTCTTATATCCCATCTTCCATAGCCCGGACTGTATCTTTTGCTGGCCCATAAATTCATATCCCTTGCCTTCTTAGCCAGTATTTGATCGGATTGGATGGCCACTTCTTCAACGGCTTCAGACCCAATGGAGTCCAATACCATAGCCCTTAGTATGTCATTATTATTTGTAAGATTTTTGACTTCCTTCTCCAGTTTTGGACCGATAGTACAGATACAGAAAGCTGCTTTTTCAGCATTTTTGAAGATGAGATGTTTGTTCGTTTGCCCATAATCAATGACTGTATAAATAGAGGCAGGCTGAAGCAGGGTATCACATTTGTTCTTTTCGTCTGCAATAAGATTTCTTAATGGTTCATGTATTGAATTGGATTTTTTTTTGTATCCTATAAGCCTCAAGATTTTGCTTTCATCGATATTGATCTTAAAATTTTCGATTTTTTCTACGAGTGAGGACATTGTTGATTTTTTATGCTTCAATAAGTTTTTTTGCAGTTTTTACAGCAGTCATGGCATTTTCAGCATAGCCATTAGCCCCGATATCATCGGCCCATTTTTGATTGACAGGTGCGCCCCCCACTAAAACTATGAACCGGTCTGAGAGATTTTTTTCTTTTAATATTTCAATTATCCTTTTTTGTCCGACCATGGTTGTTGTCAAAAGGGCAGAAAGACAGATGAAATCGGCATTTTCTGACGTTGCCTTTTCTATGAATTGTTCCAGTTTGACGTCTGCTCCCAAGTCTATCACCTCAAAACCGTTGGCTGTGAGCATCGAAGCTACGAGGCTTTTGCCAATATCGTGAATATCTCCTTCAACCGTACCGATAACGACCTTTCCTGAAGACTTTCTCATGATCTGGCTTTTTTCCAGTTCGGGCTGGAGAATAGCCATGGCTGCCGCCATGCATTCAGCACCGGTTATCAGCTCGGGCAAGAAATACTCGCCTTTCTCCCACAGATCACCGACCTTTTGGATGCCTGGAACATAGCCTTTTTCAATAACCTCATTGAGGTCTATGTTTTCTTTAATGGCCTCCCCTGCAAGCGCTGCGGCTTCTTCTTTGTTTCCCTCGACTATTGCTCTTTCCATTCTTTTCAGTAATTCTTCCTTACTCATTCTCTCTCCTCATTTCTTTGTTCGTCACGGAATATAATATCTTATAAGGTTAGTATTTTGAGGGTGTTTTTTCAAGAAAAACAAAAAGAAAGAAAAAAAGGAAGCGATCTTATCATTTAAACTCTAGGGCATTGATAAAATATTTTTGAAAGGATGGCTTCGTTGCCAGCGAAATGAATTGAATCTTCTTCACTAAAGACTCTATTTTTTTCCGTGCCTGATTTGAAAGCAGCAAAGCTCTTGCCCCGGCAAGAGAAGAATTGCCGATAAAAATAATCTTTTCTTCATCGATTTCTGGTAAAAGTCCTATTTTTTTGCTGTTTTTTATGTTCAGATAATTTCCGAATGCACCGGCAATAAATATTCCATCAATCTCTTCTAGAGTTACATTGTTTTCCTGCAAAATCATTTTGATCCCAGTCTTGATGGCAGCCACCGCTAGCTGTATTTCTCTCACGTCTTTTTGAGTAATGTAAATACTAGAGGTGACAGCGATTCTTTTTGTTTTATTCTGAATTGTTCCCTTGGAAAAGATTTCTCCTTTTTCTAAAAATATAGAGATCAAGTCGATGAGCCCTGTGCCGCATATTCCTGAAGCGGGCTTATTCTCTATGGTGAAGGTTTTCAGTTTATCTGTGTATTCGGCCTTATAAATTGCTCCGGGAAGAGCGAGTTTTCCACAGCTAATGTTCATCCCTTCAAAGGCTGGGCCTGCGGCCGTTGAAGTGGCGATGAATTTTTTTCCTTTTTTTAAGACAATTTCACCGTTCGTGCCTAGATCGATGAACAGGAAGTTTCCTTTTTTCTTTTCTAAATCGACAGCAACCAGGCCTGCAGATATGTCACCTCCTACAAAGCTTTTGATGTTCGGTGCGATGTAGATTTTTCCAAACTTGCTTATCTTGAATCCCTGAGTATGGGAAGACAGCTCTGGCAAACAGCTGAAAACAGCACTGTAGGGAGCCGCTGCAAGAGTATTCACCGGCATGCCGAGAAGGAAGTGATTCATGGATGTGTTTCCGGCTGCAACGATCTCATAAACAAAAGAAGGATCTATTTGGTTCTTTTTCAGAAGCCGCACTATCATCCGGTTTAAGGTTTGTAGTATTAAATCCCTCAATTCATCTTGATTTTTTCTATCAGAGAGAGCGTAGCCTATCCTGGAGATGACATCCGCTCCGTACTTCACCTGGCTGTTCATCTCTGTCAGAATATCTATGGTTTTCCCGGTATTTAAATCCAGCAGTTCCATAACGAGAGTTGTTGTTCCAATATCGAAACAAATTCCAAAGTTTTGACCGAGTGTGTTCAAGGATTCGATGCTCAGTATTTCTTTGTTTCTGTGGACGACAGCCGTTACATGATATTTGCTTCTTTCCAAAGTTTTTCCCAGATCTTTCAGTAAATCCAGAGGAATGTTTAGATTTTTCTCCTTAAAATGGAGCTTGAGTATTTCCAAAAGAGAAGAGGGAGAGGAAATCTCTGGTTTTTTAAGCCGAAGATGGTATTTTTTTACAGCCGGATCGAGCGGAATCGAAGATCTAATACCTGTTTTTAAGATAAAAGCTTCCTGAAGAATGGATTCCTCTGGGATTTTAATGCTTATATCTCCTTTAATCTTGTAGAGACAAGCCAGTCTGTAATTTTTCTCCAAATTTTTTTGCTCAAGCAGAAACTCTTCTCTCTCTTTCAAAGGAGGAAGCTCTCCATCGACTATTTCCACCAAACATTTCCCGCATAGGCCTTTCTTATTGCAGTAAACGCTGAGATTAATCCCTGTCTCCTGAATTTTATCAACCAGTAGTTCGTTTTGCTGTGCTGTTATTGTTATATTCTGTGGGATTAT
>JAGLWV010000133.1 GCA_023133225.1 Candidatus Aminicenantota bacterium
ATACCATTTTGCTGCTTTATACAACCACTAACTGCTGCTGCTCTGCGGCAAGCGCCTTATATCCCCATTACTAAAGCTATGGGCTTTACGGCATTCTCTGGTAAGATTTATATCATTCAACTCGATTTTAGTCAATAATAAAGAAAAATGGGGGACAGTCCTATTTTTTTCCTTTTCCTGATTTTAATCCCCAATTTTCATTTTTAATGGTATAATTCTATAAGAATTCAGTCACGAAATTCAGGAGGAAAGATGAAAAAAAATGTCATCTTAATCATTGTTTTCTCTTTATTGTTATCTGCGTGTGCTCCACACATTCACTTCGACATTTTAGGAAAGGAGGAAATTCAGGAAGTCACCCTTGTTAAAAGCAGAGCCAAAGAAAAAATTCTCATCCTTGATATCTCAGGTCTTATCAGTTCTTCGCTCAATACCGGAACCTTCTCAAAAGAAGGAGATATCCTCTCAAGAGTTTGCTACAGGTTGAAAAAAGCCTCAGAGGACAAAATGGTTAAAGCGGTTATACTTCGCCTGGACACACCAGGAGGGGAGGTCACAGCCAGCGATATTCTTTACAATGAAATTTTAAATTTCAAAGAAAAAACTGGCAAACCTGTACTGGGATTAATGATGGGCTTGGCTGCATCTGGAGGATACTATATCGCTTCAGCCTGTGATTACATCATTGCTCATCCTTCGACGATCACCGGTAGCATCGGTGTTATTTCAATTTTTCCCAATCTTGAAGACCTTTTTGCAAAAATCGGGATAAAAGTGAATGTCATTAAATCAGGAAAGATGAAAGACTCGGGAAGCACTTTTAGAGACCTCACCACAGAAGAGAAAAAGATCTTTCAAGATATCGTCGATGAACTCTATCAGAAATTTCTGAACGTTGTCTATCAAAAAAGGAAGAACTCTCTTTCCCTCGAAGAGCTTAAAAAGATAGCTGATGGACGGGTCTACACGGCTCGCCAGGCCTATGAGCTGAAGCTGATTGATGAGATCGGCTATTTTGATTCGGCTATTAAGAAGACTCTCGCTCTTGCCTCCCTGAAAGAAGCAAAAGTTATAGCCTATACATATTATCCTGGAAGAAAAACCACTATTTATGCTTCATCTCTAGATAAATCTTCTCTTTTTGAAAGGAAAAATTTTGAAGACTTGCTCCGTTCTTTGAAAAGCGGCTTTTATTACTTATGGCTTCCCCAGTCAAACTGAATTATTCATAAAAACTGCCGCCACGAATAATCACTTTGCATGAAATAAGCACATTATTTTGTTTTTTCAGTATATCAAGGGGGTTTCCTTTTTTTTTAATTCCTCTTTTTTTGTCCGGCATTTTTTACCCTCCGGGCGAGCCGATCTCACTGCATCTGCTTCGTTGCGGCCCATTCGCGGTGGACTACCACAGCTTCATGAGCCGACGCCTTGCATCTGCAGCAACCTCGACTCGTGAATAACCCAGTTATCAGGTCATTGATGATTTATTCGCCTATTTTTGCTTCCACCTCAAAAGCTGGAGGGTCTAAAATATGTTCCTTGACAGAACAGCTATTGATAGCTTTGATGACAGCATTTTTGTATTTCTCAGGAAACTCCTGAGGGAGTTGAATCTCGAGTAATATTCTCTCTATCATCTTGGTCTCTGGATTCCTCCTTATCTTCATGATAAGGGATGCTTTTTCAGTAGATATTCCTCGTTTCTGGCAGAAAAAAAGAACATATATGCCTGCACACGTGGCAATGGAAGCTAAGAATAGATCAAAAGGAGCAGGGGCTGAACCATTGCCTCCTGAGTACACTGACTGGTCGGTTTTTATGATAACACCTTTGTATTCAGCATCCACCCGCATTCCACCCGGGAAAGAAACTTTCATTTCTTTTTCCATGTCTTTTCTCCTTTTAAGTTCAACTGAAAACCTTTCAGCTTCTCTCAACTTGGGAACCGGTTCCTGGTGATGGGGGACCGGTAGCTGTTATCGATCTATCCCCTTAGAGAAAAGAGCTAGCAACAGTTTTCTATCTTTTTCTGTCAAAGCGAATCTTCCAAATAAATCATAAATCATCTCAGTCATATGCCGTTTGTTTGTCCTGTGAATGAACCTTCTTTTTTCCAGTTTATCCAAGATGAGGCGGATGCATTCCTCCTGTTCTTTGCGGGAAAGAGGCTCCTCTCGCTTGATTTTATTGTCTAGGTGAGTACCTTGAGCGTATATATTAAACAATGTTATAAGAACAGCAGAGGCAAGGTTATAAGAAGGCTGCCGTGCAGCCTGAGGGATGGAGAACCTGAAATTTGAACTTCGAAGCTCGCCCGAGATCAACCCGGTCCTTTCATTGCCAAAGAGAAGCCCGGTCTTCACAGAAGAAGGAAAACGAAAACTTTTTTCCACTGCCTCTTTTAAAGAGATCGATGGGAAATTTTTTCTTCTCTTAGCTGTGGCGGCAAAAACTACGTTTAAATCTGCAGTGGCACTGCTGACATCACTATAATATTTTGCCTGCTCCAGTATTTCCCTGGCATGGACAGCTGTTTTAAGGGCTTTTTGGCCGAGGCTTTTCACCTTCACAAGCCTTAGCTCCTCAAATCCTGTATTCTTCATAGCACGTGCGACCTGTCCAATGTTTTCTGGGTTTTCAGGACGGACAAGAATGACTGTGAATTTTGCCTTCAGATCAAATCCGCTTTTCTGTTTTACCACATGCATTTTATTCATTATAAATAAAAGAGGGGTCGGGTCTCAACATTTGACATTTCTATAGGATAGAGCGACTAATCATTAACTCACTTACTGAAATAAATAAAAGAGGGGTCGGCAGGTTTTATAAATCATTCAGGCTAATTAATATTTTCCCGTACTACCAAATCCCCCTTCCCCGCGTGAGGTTTCCTTGAGCTCCTCTATTTCAACGACTTTAACCTGAGCGACCGACTGGATGAGAAGCTGAGCAATTTTCATCCCTTTCTTTATGACAAAGGATTCTTTTCCAAGATTCACCAGTACCACCCGGATTTCCCCCCTGTAGCCTGAGTCAATAACACCCGCCAAACGGTGAATCCCTTTTAATGAGACTCCACTTTTATCCCAAACCAGCCCTACATACCCCTCTGGTACCGCTACTTTTATCCCGGAAGGAACAGGCTTGACCTCTCCTGGTGCCAGGACATAATCCATCGAAGAAAAAAGGTCCAAACCCGCATCTCCCTGATGCTGATAGAGGGGAAGCTTGGCATCTTTGTGAATTCTTTTTACCTTGAGTTCCAAGGCTCAAACACCCTCAAGTCTAACTTCTTTGAAATAAGGCTCTGCAATCCCGGCGAAAGCCTGAACCTCTTTCCTGCCGTAAGGTTTTCTTCGAAGATAATGACTATCGAGGGTCTTGGTGGGAACGAATTGCTGGATCTGGAAAATTTTAGCACCATTGAGCATTTGACTGATTTTCCTGATGTCATCTGGACCAACCAAACCTGGAACCACAGTCGTTCGAAAGACATATTCAAGGCCCGAGTTCTTTATAATGTCAATACTCTTTTGAATATTTTCTTCATTCACCTGGATTCCGGCTACCTCATTGTACCGTTCAAGGGGGGCCTTGACATCCATGGCGATCTGATCCACGAGTCTCGCTTCAATAAGCCCTTCAAGCCTGGAAGGGAAGGACCCGTTTGTATCGATCCTGACCAAAAGGTTCCTCTCTTTTATGAGACAAAGAAGTACTTCTAGATCATCGTTAAGAAGGGGTTCTCCTCCGGAAACGCAGATGCCTTCAAGCCAATTTTTTCTCGAATCCAAGAAACCGATGAAATAATCCATAGGAAATGTCGGGAGAGTCTGAGGATTCAGGACTAAATCCGAATTGTGGCAGAAGGGACACCGGAAGTTACATCCACCCAGGAACACAGTAGAGGAAATGTATCCCGGAAAATCTTTAGGCGCAAATTTTTCTAAGCCCTTGATCTCAACCACTCTTCTAACTCCTTGCGATTATTCAAGACAACCGGATCTTCTCCATTCTCTTTAAGCACCAAACTCGGGATGATGATCGCTCCTTTATCATCACGCTTGATATCATTTAAAAATTCCCTAATTTTCATCTTACTTTCCTTTAAAACGAGGTTATTTTCCTGAACATCTAAATTCACCTCTTTTAAATATTCCTTGAGTTCCTCGCATTTTGAACAATTAGGATAGGTAAAAAGCAAGTATTCCATTGGCTAACTTATTTCTGAATAAGGAGTTCTCTCTCTGAATTCCTGCCGTTTTCCATCATTCCAGGTATTAACAGGCCTTAGGTAACCCACAATCCTGGAATAAACCTCTGTCTCTTTTCCGCATTCAGGGCATTTGAACGACTCGCCAGGGATATAACCATGATTATCACAGATGCTGAAAGAGGGGGTAATACTGAAATAGGGAAGTGAAGTTTCAGCTATCTTCTTCACTAATTTTTTGCATATATTCCTGTCAATAGCTTCAGGGAGGAAACCGTGAAAGATCGTTCCTCCTGTATAGAGAGGCTGTATATCCTTCTGATGCTCTACGGCTTCAAAAATATCCCGGGTACCGTCTACATTGAGCTGGGTGGAATTTGTAAGAAAAGGATATTTCTCGGTTCCTGCAGTAATGATGTTATTATACTTCTGCTTATCAAGCCTTGCCAGCCGGTAAGAAGCGGATTCTGCCGGAGTGGCTTCTAAATTGTAAATATGACCCGTCTCTTCTTGAAACTTCCGGATCACATCCCTCATGAAGTGCATGACTTCTAAGGTGAATTCCTTCCCCTCTGGAGTGCCAATTCCTTTTTCCAGAAAATTCAGACAAGCTTCATGCATGCCGCAAATACCGATAGTCGAAAAATGATTTTCAAAATGACCAAGATAGGCCAAGGTATAAGGCATGAGTCCCTTGGCCAACATATTGTCTACAACTTCTCTTTTGGTTTCAAGTGAGTCTTTTGCCAAGATCATAAAAATTTTTAATTTGGCAAAAAATTCCTTGCGTGAGCTTGATTCATAACCTATTCTGTTCAGGTTTATTGTCACGACCCCGATCGAACCGGTTGAATCTCCTGGACCCCACATGTTACCTGGCCTTCTTAAGAGCTCCCGCTGGTCAAGGTTCAAACGGCAGCACATGGCTCTGATATCACCCGGGTCCATATTTGTACCGATGTAATTTTGAAAATAAGGAATTCCGTACTTGGCCGTGACTTCAAAAAGAAGATTAGAGTTCGGGGAATCCCAGTCGAAATCTTTAGTTAAATTATATGTAGGGATGGGAAAAGTAAAAACACGGCCTTGCTGATCTCCTGCTTTCATCAACTCCAGAAAAGCCCTGTTGATCATATCCATCTCTTCCTGGTATTCCCCGTAAGTTGAATCCTGCTCTTCTCCCCCCACAATAACACGCTTGTCCTTCAAATCATCGGGAATTGTCCAATCAAAGGTCAGGTTAGAGAAAGGAGTCTGCCATCCCCAACGGGAGGGAACGTTCAATCCAAAGATGAGTTTCTGGATATCCTGTTTGACCTTTTCATAGCCAAGATTGTCGGCTCTAATAAAGGGGGCCAGAAGAGTGTCGACACTGGAAAAAGCCTGAGCTCCGGCAAACTCCCCCTGCATTGTTCCGATAAAATTCACTATATGCAGCGAGGCAGTCTCGAGATGTCTTGCTGGAAAAGAGTGGACTTGATTGGGAACACGACCGAATCCTTTTTTTAGAAGATTCTCCAGTGACCAGCCCGCACAATAGCCCACGATCGGGTAGGAGAGGTCATGGATATGGAATTCTCCCCCTGTATGGGCATTCTTGATTTTTTCTGAATAAAGCTGGTTAAGGGCAAAATTGGAAAGAACCTCACCTGAAACCCTGGCATTCAAACCGGAAAAACTCATCGTACCTTCGTTGCTGTTCTCCTTTATCTTCCAGTCCGCATCGTTGATATAATCTTTGACCAACCTTTCCAAGTTAATTCCTGTCTTTCTTGCCTCCCTGATTTCTTTATGTTTCTCCCGGTAGAGGATGTATGATTTAGCAATATCGTGATGTCCCCGCCTCATGAGAATCAACTCAACAATATCCTGAATCTGTTCTACTGAGGGAACGGTGTAGCCGCCGAATTTGTCCTCTATCATGAAAGTCACAATATCCGAAACTGACTTGGCCTCGCTTTGTTCTGTGAGCCCGTGGGATTCCATGGCTTTATACACAGCATGCGTAATTTTATCCTGGGTAAAATCGACGACACTGCCGTCTCGCTTCTTTATTCTCGAAATTATTCTCTCCATTCAATATCTCCCTTCTCTATATATAAAAGGATTAAATTGCTGTTCTTTTCTCATTCTTGAGCAGATAAGTGCCTGAATGAGCACCTTTCGGGCGCCCAAAAGAAAATAAGGAAAAAAACACAAAAACTCCTATATGTTGTATGTTGGTATAAGATGAGATACAAAATATTGTATCTGCATTTAAAACTTTATTCCTAATTTTTATCCGTGTCAAGTTTTTTTTTAAAATATTTTTATTTTCCCCTTTTTGTAAAATCTGCTATCTTTTTATACTAAATCCCTGTATTATTTTCTCAATAAACCAACGCAAAAAGAGTTTGGTAAAATCTATCAACAGTATATTAAATCAAAATTCGAGGGAGAAAAATGGGAAACATCGAAGTCAAAACTCAGGCAAGAGAAGAACTGGTGGATATAACGGCAAGAATAAGGGAGGAAATTATCTCTTCAGGAGTTAAAGAAGGAATCTGCCTTGTTTATATCCCCCACACAACAGCGGGAGTAACCATCAACGAGAATGCTGATCCTTCGGTCAAGGAAGATATTCTCATGACAATGAAAAAAATCGTTCCGGATTCTCTTCCTTACAGGCATTCCGAAGGAAACTCGCCAGCTCACGTAAAGGCTTGCCTTATTGGTTCCTCAGTCAACATCATTATAGAAAAGAGGGAGCCTTCTCTTGGAACCTGGCAGGGTATCTTTTTTTGTGAATTCGATGGCCCAAGGAACAGAAATGTATATGTGAAGATTCTCTCTATCTAACCTGAATTATTCATAAAAGCTGCTGATACCTATAATCAGAAGGAAAGTCCCATTTCCTGGAGAACGGTCTCAAGGTCTGTCTGAGGCTCCATGAGGATTCCGCTAATACCCAATCTTTCTGCCTCCTCGATGTTTTCTTCTCTATCATCGATAAAAACACATTCTTTGGCCTCTGCACCGGCCTGTTTCAAGGCTTCTTTGTAGATTTGAGGTTGCGGCTTAATGAACCCGACCTGGTAGGAGAGAACATATTCATCGAAAATCATGATTTCGGGAAATTTTTTTTTAATGAAGTCAAAACGCATGACATCCGTGTTGGAAAGTAAAACAATTTTGTAGTTTTTCTTCAGTCTTATCATGAGTTGAAATATTGGCGGATTAAGAGAAAACACATCATTGTAAATAGAATAGAAACGGTCGTAATCAATTCGGGCCTTAAGTTTTTTTGTGACTTGCCTGTAAAATTCTTCAGGACTCATTTCTCCTCTATCGAAAGACTCCACAAGATAAAAATGAGAGGAGGTTAACTCTCTAATTTCCTCATGCGTGAAAGGACAGTTCTTTGCAATTTTTTTAAAAAAAATGTTATTGTCGAAAAAGATTAACACCTTGCCCAGATCTGAAATCACACAACGAATCATAAAAATCTCTATTTCCCTGAAAATGAAGGTAGTATTTTATAATAGATGAAGGAAAAGAGCAAAAATTATTAATGATTTGACCTTTATATTTTGAATTTGCTTAAATAAGAGAAATTCATTAAAGGAGGAAAACACCATGGGAAGCATAGGGAAGAAAAAAGGATTTTCCACTGTCTGGACATGTCTTTTTATCTTTTTTCTTTTTCTTTTGATAATCGGAGGGGCCTTCGCTCTTTACTATTTCAAAGGAAGAGGGATAACGTCGAAAGATATATCTGCAGCAGGGAAGTTATACGGACTGAATTTTACCTCAAAAGAAAGAAAAATGATGCTGGGAAGTCTGAGGAGAAATCTTTCCAGGATCGAAAGAATGAGAAAGGTTCCACTTCAAAACCATGTTCCTCCGGCTCTAATCTTCAATCCTGTTGTCACCGGAATGACTCTTAAGAAAGAACTCAAGCCTCGCCCTGCCACCCAAAGTCTGGATGTTCAGGTTCCTTCTAATTTTGAAGATTTAGCCTTTTATTCCCTAACAGAACTCTCTCATCTGATGAAATCACGAAGGATCACTTCGACCCAACTTACAAAACTATACCTCAGCCGTCTGAAAAAATACGGGCCTCGTCTCGAATGTGTCGTTACTTTGACCGAAGACCTGGCCTTGAAACAAGCCAGACATGCTGACGAGGAAATAGCGGCAGGACATTACAGGGGCCCTCTTCACGGGATTCCCTGGGGAGTAAAGGACCTTCTTTCCACAAAGGGCATCAAAACAACTTGGGGCGCAATGCCCTACAAGGACCAACTCATAGATGAAGATGCCACAGTCGTAAAGCGTCTCGAAGAGGCGGGAGCAGTTCTAGTCGCCAAACTTACTCTAGGCGCCCTGGCCATGGGAGACGTTTGGTTTGGCGGAAAGACCAAAAATCCCTGGAACACGGCACAGGGATCAAGCGGTTCATCCGCCGGTCCTGCTGCGGCAACGGCTGCCGGTTTGGTTGGATTCTCCATCGGTACAGAAACCATGGGATCGATTGTCTCGCCCTCAACAAGATGCGGGGTGACCGGATTGCGGCCAACTTACGGAAGGGTAAGCCGTTATGGTGCCATGGCTCTGAGCTGGAGCTTGGATAAAATCGGTCCCATCTGCCGTTCAGTTGAAGACTGTGCCCTGGTATTCAACACCATACATGGTCCGGATGGAAAAGATTTAAGTCTAGTCGATCTTCCTTTTAACTGGGACCCAACGTTTGAGCTCAAGGATATTCGTGTTGGCTACCTGAAAAAGGCGTTTGAAAGAAAATACAGAAACAAGAAAAACGATCAAGCCGTGCTCAATATCCTCCGCTCGCTCGGAGTGGAGCTTATTCCTCTTGACCTTCCTGAACTCTCCGCCAGATCTCTCTCTATCATCCTGAATGCCGAAGCAGCAGCAGCATTCGATGAACTCACGCGGAGCGGAAAGGACGACCTTCTGGTGAGACAGACACGGGGGGCATGGCCGAACATCTTCCGTCAGGCAAGGTTCATTCCTGCAGTGGAATATATTCAGGCCAACCGAATCAGAACCCTGGTCATGCAGGAGATGGCCCAGAAGATGAAGGAGATAGACGTCTATATCGCCCCGACCTATGGAGGAAACAACCTCGGTATAACGAATCTTACCGGCCACCCTGCAGTAATCGTTCCGAACGGTTTTGGTGAAAAGGGCAGCCCTACAAGCATCACCTTTAACGGAAATCTCTATGAGGAAGCCAAAACTCTACGAGTAGCCAAGGCCTTCCAGGAGGCAACCGGCTTTCATCTTAAGCATCCGAACCTGGAAAAGAAGTAATAGTGTCGGCAGTTTTTATAAATAATTCAGGCTACCAGGTTAGTAGATGCCGCAAAAGAGAACATCCGCCTGAAACATCTCCCGCGTCCTGCGTCTGATGCTCCATTCGATTGTATCTTTTATAGTGATATAGAACCAAAAGTCCTCAAAAAGTCTCAATTTATTTTTGTAATACATAGCAAAATCTGTAATGGTATCAACAGCGATTTTTGCAATCTCTTTGCCTTGTTCATCCAAAACAATAATCCTATAGATATCTTTTTGCTCTTCCCCTTCCGTGACTGTCTCCTTCTCCAGTCTGCCAAAAATCTTCCCTTTTTCCTTTCCCTCCCAGCCTTCCTTTTTATCGTAAGAAAAGTCACTCAGGATTGGAAATTCTTCTCTTTCATTTTGACTCATATAGTCATCAAGGACGAATTCTTCGGTCTTTGTAAAAACAGTTCTCCACTCTTTCTCTGATTCCTTAACCTCAATGCTTTGGGCTACTAAAATGGAGGGCCTGTCAGCAGAAAAGATTCCTTCGCCTCTGACTTCTTTATCGACCAAGGTACTTAAGTCTCCTGATTCTATCTGACCCTGAACAATAATATCAAATCCCTCGACTTCAGGAATGAATAAATACTTTCCTATGCCCACTTCTACAGTACCCTCATATTCATTTAAGCCTTCTTTAACTCCTGTACTTTCTTCTTCCTGGACCAATTCTTCTACTGCTTCTTTTTGGCAGGCTATATTTCCGACTGCCACTAATAAAAAAGCAAAAATACTTAGCCCTAGAATCTGAGCGGCTTTCTCCTGTTTGCTTTTTCCCTGAGTTGAAATCCATTTCCAAAAAGACATGATTTTTACCTCCAAAACTTTAATCCATCGATGGAGAGACAGATGGATAGGGACAGCAATGATTCTCTTTACTTGAGAAGAATGACAACTTTT
The DNA here is from genome assembly GCA_023133225.1 of Candidatus Aminicenantota bacterium. Lineage (GTDB taxonomy): Bacteria > Acidobacteriota > Aminicenantia > Aminicenantales > Aminicenantaceae > JAGLWV01. The sequence continues at coordinate 10,463 of JAGLWV010000133.1, forward strand.
CCATGATGATGATAAAAACATTTTATACCACTTGAAGGAATAAATGTAAAGAAGAAAAAGCAGCTGGGCTATGCTCCGTTTACTTCTTTTTCTTGGAGGAAGAACGCGAAGAGGAGCTTCGTTTTGATGAGCGGCTGGTTCCGGAGCGGGAAGAAGAGCTCTTCGAACTTCGAGAAGAACGGCTCTTTGAGGAGGAAACTTTACTGCTCCGGGAAGAAGACGACCTGGAGGAAGAAGAGCGATATTTGGAAGATGAAGACGGACTTCTGGAACTTCGTGGACGAACAGAGCTTCTCGCCTTCGAAGTTCCGGAGCGGACTGAACGCGTCGTGTAAGAGCTTTTGCTATTTCTTGAAGAAGGAACGCGTGATTTGACAGAAGGGGAACTTCTCCTGCTTTGGCTATTTGTTTTCACTTTTGATCTGGATGACACTGCCCTCGACGAATTGGAACGCCTGGAATCGGACTTAAGAATCCTTGAGGGAAAAGACCTCATTTGTTTAGAGGAAGAAACTGTTCTTGAGCAAGAAGAAGAGCGAGTGCTTCTTGAAGGGTAGGATTTCATTGAAGACTTGGAGCTGTAACGAGTGGAGTAGCCTGAGGAGGACTGTCTGGAAGTCTGCGTTTTTTGCTGAGGTAACCTGGATCTATATCTTGGAATAGTGCGAGAGGAAATCCTTGAACTGTTGATTTTCGCAGGTCTTTCAGCAGTGTTTTTCCTCTCTTTCCCAGAGAGATTTCTGCTCAAAATTCGAGATGATTTCTTGGATGGAGTTAATATCGAACGTGAAAAAATTATCTTCCCTGAGCCATAACTTTTCTGCACTCTTCGAACGTTAGCTCGCGAGAGAACCTTATCGGCCGTTTTGTTATTGAGGAGAGTGCGTTTCAAAGCAGATCGAAGAGGTTGTTTTGCTGAAAGAGATATCTTCCCCAGCTTCCTGATTTTATTCTGACTCAACGCAACCTTGGAAATACGACGTGCATGCAGTTGATTCTTGTGTATGACTGTCAAAGCCCGGGAGTTGAGAGGATAATAACGGTTATTATAGCGCCCATAGAAAGAGTTGTTGATAATGACACCGGGATATCCATAATAGCTTAAAGGACTCCATCCAATATGATTATATCCGTGATACCAGTGGACCCAGCCAGGACCCCAGATTCTGCTGGGAATCCAATACCAACCGAGCCCAAGCCTCCAGTGCCATCTTCCATAATGGTGAACGCTCCATCCCCAGGGATCATAAGACACCCAATTCCAACCTATAACAGGATACCAGCTCCATCTTCCATTATAATAAGGCCTCCAATCAGAATAAACACCGTACGGTATCCAGACATATCCATAAGGCTGCTCGTAAATCCAACGTCCGTTATCGGCTAATTCTTCTTCATATTCATAAAGCTCATCCGGCAGATATCTCTGGGTAACAGTCTGAGTATAGAGAGCGTCTCGAGACCTGTTCCATTGAGAAAAACTGTCGTCACTGCCCGCAAAGAAATTATCAGGATCAGAGATAAAATGGCCATCCAAAATCATCATCTTCTCCTCACTCTTGACGATTACGGAACCTTCTTCTCCAGCAGCCTCCACTCTCCCTTCGTAAACAAAGAGTTCAGTTTCCTTGTTCTCTCTGACATCAAAGCGATATAGCCCTTCCTCTAATATATAAAAAGAAGCATCAGGAGTATGGATTTCAAAGTCCTTTTCTTCCTCAAGGAAATTAATCCTCAGATAAATGTATCCAGAAAGCAAATGGAGCTTGATCTTGTCATACCCCTTTCTGGGAAGTTCTATAAAGTCAATTTGAGTGTTGCTGCTGATACGGAGATAATTCTTCTTGCCAAAATGAATCTCTGCCCTTCCCTCCCGGGTTCCAAGCTTGTCTCCTTCTACAACAGGTAAGTTTACTGTTCCTTCTTCATAACCCAAATCTTTTGCTCTCTGTATGAATACATCGCCTTTTACATAGCTCAAACGGGCAAAACTATAGCTGTAATAGCCTTCCTGCCCTGAAGAGACGGCAAAGGAAGTTAAAAAGGAAAAACAAACAAAAAAAGCTAAAATCTTTTTCATCTTCCTTACCTCCTTTAATTTCCTAATTCAGGAATATTTCAGATTAACTATAAGGCAAAAAATATGCCAACTTATTCTCCCCCTATAGGGAAGAATAGAAAGGAGGGAATGGTGTCCTTGATTAAGGACAGATGACAACTTATTGAGTCAGAATAAAAAAAAACTGCAGGCTATCTCCACCTTCACCAGTTATTCAAAAATAGGTGTCCTCTAAAATGCAGCCCTCTCCGGAAAAAACTCATTCTGCCCATCTGTCGAAAACGACCGCTCCTAGAAAATCCTCCGCTGCCTAAAAACCTGTTTCTCTGAAACCTTCTTCTCTGTACTATTCTCTTTTTGGCCTTTTCGAGCTTCTCCAACTGCTCAGGAGTCAATATCTTATTGATTTCCTTTTTATGCATGATCACTTGTGTTAAATGACCGGATCTCAGTTTTGCTATTTCTTGATATAATCCCTGGATTGCTTTCTCATTGGCTTCCGGGTCGCCCATCATCGGGGCCATTTTTTTTCGAACTTCCCTCATCTTGCTCTGGAACTCTCTCCTCTCCTCCTGTCTCATTTTTCTGAATTCTTTCAATTTCGATTCCTGCTCGGGAGTCAAATCAAGAAAGTTCTCAGAATCCACGGGATAATCGCCTGTTAAAACCTCTTCAGGTCTGCTGGACTCTTCACCAAGAAGACCGGAAGGAAAAAGACTGAAGTACAAAAAAACAAGGATAAAAGCCATAACATATCTTTTCATCATAAGCCTCCTTTATGATTCTTTAGATATTTTAGACAACAAGAAAAGCAAATCCTTGGCTATGCTGTAAAAAAAGAAAAAAGGGAGCAGATCCTCATTTATTCGCCCTGCCTTCGATAGAATAAACGTCAGATATTCAATTTCTGTTCTTTATCTGCACTATCGAAAACATTCGGTGAGAAATGAGAGTTTGCCCCCTTCAATGCGGAAGGTTCAACAGGATTCTCCCTTTTTAGAGGGAGAATCCCTCTCTCAAAGGGAAAAACCGCCAAACTTTTGTGCGATTTTAGACTTAAAGAAAATACTACTTTTTTTTCTTCAGGATAGGCATACCTGTTCTTTCTGTCTCCATTACTTCGTAGGCATCGGGAACTTCGTCCAACGAATCTGCCCTGACATCACGACAAAAGAAGTAGATCCTCTGAATACGGCCGCCTTTCAGGTTAACATCCTTGAAATGAAGATAGTACTTTACCCCTTTTTTGTTAGTGAATTCAAACGCCATTTACTTTACCTCCAAATTAAATTTTACTCATTTAAATTTCCTAAGAATATATTTTATTCTCCGTCTGAAATTGTTCCAACAAATGCCTCCGCTCAATTCTTTATTCTTGTCCAAGTATTTATAAGAAACAGACGATAATGTCAAGACAAAATTTGAAAAATATCAGGGGCGGCTCATGATATTTTCATGCACTTGCCTTTCCATTTTTTTTGTCATATATCGGAAAAATAAGACAGTTTGCCAAATTAAGACTCATCTTGAGTGATCAAAATCCTAACCAATACCCGGCTCAATTTTTTATCATCCTGAAATGGGTGTTGACTGTTTAAACAATAGCTTTTTAATAATATCTATAAATATTTAAAGTATTTTAAACTTTTTCTTTACATTCTTCTTTTTTTTGGTTTATAATAATTATGGTTTTCTTTCGCGGGCTGGAGAGAACCCCCACCTTTTTGGTTCCCATCATCAACCCCCCTTTTGCTGACAACAGCCCGCACTTCCAAAAGGGGAAGTGGGAACGTCCCTATTTTCTCTAGGACTTCTTGACTCATGATTTCCAGAGTGCTACATTGATGACTATTCTTAAAACTATTTATTTGGCACAGAAGATGATCAAATTCGATAAAGAAAAGCTCGAAAGAAGATACAAAAGAATCTACCATCAACTTCAGGAACTCCTTCTAAAAACTGAAAGCAAAACAGCACGCATGGCAACAGTCACGGCTCTCCTCCATCATAAAATTCCCCATTTTTTCTGGACAGGCTTTTATGTGCTTATCGATGAAGAATTGACTATCGGCCCCTACCAAGGCCCTTTGGCCTGTCAAGTTCTGGAGAAAAACAAAGGGATTTGCTGGGCAGGTCTTGAACAGAAAAAAACGATCATTGTGCCAGATGTCCATAAATATCCAGGCCATATAGCCTGCGACAGCCGCTCAAATTCAGAAATTGTGGTTCCCCTGCTTGATCTTAATAAGGACAATCAAGCGTGGGCTGTACTCGATGTGGACAGCCAAAAATTCGAAGCCTTTTCAGAAATAGATAAAGACTGGCTTGAGAAAATTGTCAAGTTAATTTAGGGATCAGTTCCTAAACCTGGATGATTTACGAGTCGAGATTGCCACAGAGACAAGGTACGGGTCATGAAGCTGTGGTAAGCCCACCGCGAATGGGCCGCAACGCAGCATCTGTGGTGAGATCGGCTCGTAAATAATTCAGGATAATTATTGAAGACAGTAAATCAATAGCAAGATCTGCTTCATCGCCAGAAAAAGCCCCTCTATATCAGCCTCTTCTCTGAGGCTGTGTTTGTACCAGCCATAAGTCCGGCCTAAATTCACAGAGAGAATACCCTTTTCTATGCCCACGTTGGCTTCTGTTGAGCCCAGAGGGTCTACTTCTATATCTTTAATTTCGAGAAACCTGAGGATGTCGACAACCGTCTTGACCAGGAAAGACTTGCCGGATCCAGGGATCTGATAAGCTTTTGAGTGGGAATTTAGCTGCATTTCTAGCTCAACTCCCTCTTCGAAGGCAATTTCCTGACATATCTTTCGAATTTTTTCCTGAGCCTTTTCCAGTTCTCCCTGATCAATCGATCGGAGGTCGACAGTGAAGTGAGATTCCTGAGAAACAGCATTCCTGACTTTTCCCCCACCTATCATACCGATATTTAGAATCGTCCATTTTTCCACGGGTTCTGAAGGAAGCTCAATCTCATAAATCTTCTCTATAGCCTTGGCTGCAGCCAAATTGGGATTAGGCACGCCGCGGCTCTGCATGGTATGTGCTCCAGGGCCCCGGAAGACAATCGTTCCTCCTCCAAATCCTAAGGCGCCATAATGAACCTTGCCCAGGTCTCCGTCAAGGGCAATGACCATATCAAACTTCTCTTTAGTTGCATTCAAGAAAGCCTGCATTCCGAGGAATCCGGTTTCCTCCTCTACGGTTCCCATGAAATAATAGGTGTTTTTGGGTTTAAATCCTGCCTGTTTGAGTGCCCGTATCGACCAGAGACAATTTATCAAACTGGCTGTATCATCCCCGATGCCAGGAGCTTTAAGACGATTTCCCTCTCTTTTAACCTTGATCTTCCAAACTCCTTGAAAAACGGTATCCATATGAGCGGAAATGATTATTTTCTTTCCCTGACCAGAACCCTTCCAGATGCCGATAGCATTTCCTGCGCTGTCAATAAAGACCTCATCCAGCCCAGCCGTTTCAAACTGCTCTTTCATGTAATTAGCTCTTTTTTCCTCATGCCCTGAAGGAGCGGGAATTTCTGTGAGATAGATCCATTCTTTGATGATTTTTTCCCTGTTTTTTTCAATATAGGAAAACATTTTTTTAACCAAACGGGAATCCACGATCTTAGGAGTAAACAGTGATTCCTCATCAGAGAAGCCAAAGTTTGGAATATGGACAAAAAAGAAGAGAAGACATACTAAACTCAACCTGAAATATTTTTTCATTCCTCCTCCTTAGAACCAAGTCTATTTCGAATGATGATCTTGCCCACCACTTCCATGATAATTTTCACCGCAGCAGCAGCAGTGATACCTGATGGGTCTCTATCAGGATTAACCTCCACCACATCCAGGCCGACAATTTCTGCATCCAGGGCATGAAGGATGCTGAGTGCCTGCCGGGTGGAAAGGCCTCCTGGCTCGTGGTGGGCGACACCCGGGGCAAAAGCAGGGTCAAGGACATCCATGTCAAAGGAGACATACAACGGGTTTGAGAAATCAAGAGAAAGTGCTTCTCCAATGTCCTTCATCTCTATCATCCGAACCCTGTGTTTTGAGGCTTTCTCTCTCAGCTCACCGGTGGCTGCTCTTATTCCTACCTGAACCAGGTTCTGAGCCAGGCCATCCTCCATTATCCTTGCAAAGGGACACGCATGTGAATAACGGTCTCCGTACATCTCTTCATACAGATCAGGATGGGCATCAAAATGAAGGATGTCCAGGGGCTTAAATATTTGAGCAAAAGCCTTAACGGCAGGGTAACTGATGGAATGGTCTCCACCTAGGATAACCGGCACTGCATTTTTCTCTAATATCTCTAAGGTTTTCCCTTCGATCCGAGAAAAGACATCTAAAAATTCTCCCGATACGTCCAAATCCCCAAGGTCTGTCAAAACACCATCTTCTTCCAAGTTGACATTTAGCTCAGTCCAGGAATTGATGGCTTTTCCGGTGGAGGCAGCCCGAATAGCCTGCGGGCCTTTTGAAGCTCCCCTCAAGTAACTGGATTTTTCATCAAAAGGAACCCCGACAATGGCCACATTATATTCCTGACTTACTTTTATCGCACCTCCAAAATCAGTCATATTCTCTCTCCTTAATCCTTACTCCTTATTCCTTCTTCCCTCTATGAGCCATCAGCTATGAGCTTCTCCCTTAATTGATTCTGCCTGATCTCCTTTAAAGGCGATAGCAGCAAAGCTGACGGCTGACCGGGTGGATTCCTCCTGCCAGATATCATAATCCAGGAGATGGCCCCTGACACCGTTTAAAACCTCCAGAAGGCATGCTATGGCAGAAAATCCGCAAACGTTGTATATACCCTTGACCTTCCGCGATTCTGCCCAGAAACCCTCCACATCTCCCTTGCATACAGCATCAATCAAAAGCTTATCGTGGTTTTTTGTCTCCAAAAGCATTGAAGAGGCGCTCTGCCTATGGCCGAACTTTGGACCGATATGAGAAAAATCAACTCCAGCGATAAGAAGAGTGTCTGCAGCATATTCTGTCATAGTTAGTCTTAAAGCTGTGAAGAAAGTATCCATTCCTGGAATCTCTGAAGGGCGTGAAGCCTCCTCCAGCACTTTGTGGAAAGAGCCACAGAGGATAGGCAGAAGAAAGAAATCAGAGCCAAAAAGATGCTGTAGAAAAATGAGCTGAAACTCGATAGAGTGTTCGCTGCGGTGAGCAATATCATTATCGCAGATAATCCCCTTTCCAACCTCTTTCATCTTTCTCACCCAGTCTTTATCCGTCTTCACAAGTCCGAGAGGAGTTTCAAAATCCTTCTCGGTTAAAGATAATAAGGGTTCTTGGATACTGTGACCGGTCCCAAGAACAATGATTCTCTGGGGAGTAGAATTTTCTATTTCCTGATAAGCTCTGGCATAAACTTTTTTCCCCGCATTCAAATCTATATGAGGGGAGATCAAAGCAAAAACGTCCTTTTCATTTAATCGCGAAGATTTTTTCTCGAGAAAAAAAGAATCCAGGTAGGTGCCAAGCTCTCCTGGCTCTGCCGGGTAAGCATTTCCCGCATGGGAAGCAGCCCTCACCTCAAGAAGAGAGTACTGGGTGATCATCCTCTCTTTTTCCTGATGATAGTGTTCGCTATCCAGTAAAAAAGCAGAATCAAGCTCTGAAAGCAGCTTATTTATTTCTTCAAGGCTTATAAAAACTCCCCCTTTCCTCCTCATAAGTTCAAGTTGAAAATCCCGAATATCTCTTTCTCCATCGATAAGACTGAGAAATTCCATGACATCACCCTTGAGGAGAATCGGTTTTTCAATCAAGCCCAGAGAATCCTTGACAAAAACGGTTCTCTCCCCTTGATATGAGGCGGGAATGAATTCTATATCTGTCCTTAACCTGGGAATGAAATCTTTCATTCTAAAAACCTGATGTGTTATTATACAACATCAATGCCGGACTTTTAAAATTTAAATAAAATGACTATAATTCCTGAAGCACAAAAAGTCCTTTCAGAAAAAGCATGAAAGAAACTAACTTGAAGGGAGACCCATTGGAAGGCTCAAGGCTTTAGGAGACTTAAAGCTCTTCATCCTGGAGGTAACTATGAAAAAAATAATAGATCAAATCAAACAATTTCAACATTTTTATCCGTATACTGTTGCCATCGTAGGCGCTCAATCCGAAAAACAAATCAATTATATGGCCTGTGCCTGGCATACGGCTCTATCCTTCAGCCCTCCTCTCTTCGGTGTGCTTATTTCCAAAAAGAGATTGACCCACCAGGTTATCTCTGAGGCAATGGAATTCACTGTGAATTTTCTCAGCGAAGAAAGGGTGAAGCTCTCTGCCCTTATGGGAAGAAAATCAGGGTATGATGTGGACAAGGTAAAGGAATTCCAGGTTAGACTGTCTCCCTCCAAAATCATCAAATCCCCTGTTATCAAAGAAGCCTATGTCTCCTTTGAATGTAAGGTAGCAGATATCAGAGCTTATGGAGACCACGATCTTTTTGTCGGAGAAGTCTTAGCCATTCATGAAGAAGAGAAAAGCTTCAACCCGGAGGGAGTTCTCGACACAGGAAAAGTCCATCCCCTTCTTTATCTAGGAAGCGATTTTTATATCACCATCGACCCTGACACGCTGCAGCATGTCCTGCCCGACTAACCTGAATTATTTATAAAAACTGCCGCTACTTATATTTAATAGTATGATACCCGCACATTATCATGTTTTTTCAAGAGCACTTTCCGGGCAGATGAATACAAGCGGATTTTCAAACTGTTCAAAGAGGATTTGAAATAACACGGAATTTCAGTATAATAGAGAAGAATTCAATGGCAGCTGTACTCAAGATCCAAGACCTTCATAAATCCTTCAAGACCGGCTTTTTTCTCAAAAAAAAGAAAATCCTCAAGGGCATATCTCTATCTGTAGGGCAAGGGGAGATCTTCGGCTATCTCGGTCCGAACGGAGCAGGAAAAACCACTACCATCAAATGTGTCATTGGCTTACTCCATCCGGAGAAAGGAAATATAGAAATCTTCGGCACTTCCCATCTTGCCCTTAAAGCCAAAGAGAGGATCGGTTTTCTCCCTGAGAATCCTTATTTCTACGATCACCTTACAGCTTTAGAATTCCTTCATTTCTACAGCCAGTTATTCCTCATAGAGAAAAAAGAAGCAGAGGAAAAGATCAAGGGCCTCCTTCAGCTTGTTGGCCTGGAGAAGGAGGCGGACTTACAGCTTCGCAAATATTCTCGGGGAATGCAACAAAGGATCGGCCTGGCTCAGGCCCTCCTTAATGATCCCTCCCTGGTCCTTCTTGACGAGCCTCTTGGAGGACTGGATCCTCTGGGCAGAAAAGAATTAAGAGACATTATCGTGCGGCTTAAGGAGGAAGGAAAGACGGTTTTCCTCTCCTCTCATATACTCCAGGATGTCGAAATGATCTGCGACCGGGTAGCCATCATCGTCAACGGCGAGATCATCAGCCAGGGAGCCCTTCATGAGCTTGTTTCAGAAAAAATTATTTTTACCGAAGTCGTTTTCTCTGGAATTGAAGATAAAGAGGTGGAAGGTCTTGGAGAATGCATCTCTCGTGGGAGAGAAAGGACACTCCTAAAAGTTCTTAAAGAAGAAAATGTGGAGAAAATCGTTGAGCTTGTTCATTCCAGAAAGGGGAAAATTCACTCTCTTATACCCAGGACTGAAACCCTTGAAGACCTATTTGTGGAAATGGTGAAACAGGGATGAAAATAAAAGCTATTGCTCTTAACACATTCAAGGAAGCCATTCGCGACAGAATCCTCTATGTCCTGCTCTTTTTTGCCACTGTCTGCATTATCTTCTCCCGCATACTGGCTCTTCTTACTGTAGGGGATCGGGTTAAGATCATAGAGGACGTAGGCCTTGCTTCTCTCTCCCTCTTTGGGGCTCTGATGGCCATCTTTATGGGAACAGGGCTGGTTTACAAAGAAATTGATAAAAAGACGATCTACACCATTCTCGCCAAGCCCATCCACCGCTTCCAGTTTCTCCTGGGAAAATACTTCGGGCTTGTCTTAACCCTTTTTGTCATGCTGCTCTCCATGAGCGTTATTTTCCTGGCTGTTATCTTTCTTCACACGTTCACGGTTGAATGGGAAATGCTGGTGGCAATTCTTTTCATCTTTCTCGAAGTCTGCCTCATAACATCCGTAGCCCTCCTTTTTTCCTGCTTCTCGACACCGATACTGAGTTCCCTCTTATCCCTCTCTTTCTACCTGATCGGCCACTTATCCTGGGGATTAAAAACCCTTATCGATAAGATCAAACCTGGATTTGGAAAAACGCTGACTCAAATCATCTACACCCTGGCTCCGGACCTTGAAAATTTTAACTTTAAAACAGAAATCGTGCACGACCTGCCCATCCCTCCTCAAATTTTCCTCTTTTCTAGTCTCTACTGGATGGCTTACACCCTCGCTATCCTGATCTTAGCTATAATAGTCTTCAAGAAAAGAGATTTTATTTGAACGCCATGAAAGGATTCAACAAGGAAAAAGGATTCAACACCCTGTTCCTCGTCATTATGCTCATTCTGACCTGCGGCCTCCTTATGGCATTCAAGATTAAAACCGACAACATTAAGCGTGAAAAAATCCCCGGTGCTTCTGTCCTCTACCTTCCCAAGGCAAAATTCCTCAAGTATGCCACCTTTGGCTACGATGAGATCCTGGCAGACCTGGTTTACATCTGGGCCATCCAGTATTACAGCGATTATTCCATTTTCGACAGGTTCCAATATTTGGACCATATTTTCGAGGTCATCGCCGAATTAGACCCCGAGTATGTTGACCCTTATGATATTGGCGCCGTAATTGCTGTCTATGAGGCAAAGGATTTGGCTCTGGCTTTTAATATCCTGGATAGAGGCCTGGAGAAAAATCCTGACGAATGGCTTTTCCCTTTTATGGCCGGCCACTATGCTCAGATGTTTATCAAGGATTACAAAATTGCTCAAGGTTACTATAAAAAGGCGATGGAAATTGAAGGAGCCCCCGCCCATACAAGAAGGCTGTACGCCAATGCGGTTTTCATGTCAATGGACTATCAAACAGCATTGAAACAATGGTTAGAGATCTATAACACTGCAGAGGACGAAAGAACCAAAAAAATCGCCTCCAACCATATCTACCGAGTAAAAGCCGCCATAGATATTCAGGCGATAAGCCGTGCTATCGAAAAATTCAAAGAAAAATACAGCCGAAATCCCATGGATTTATCCCAGCTTGTCAAAGCCGGGTTCCTGGTTTCGTTGCCCAAAGACTTGGACGGGAAGGATTACCTTTATGATTCCCAGACTGGAGAAGTGAAGGCTCCAACGATCCATTGGAAGAGATAATCTTTATCGTATTCTTCGGCCTCGCATGGGGTAGCTTCCTCAATGTATTGATTTACCGCATTCCCCTGGGAATGAGCATCATCAAACCTCCCTCGTCCTGTCCAGATTGCGAAAAGAACATAAAATATCATGACAATATTCCCATCATCTCCTTTGTGTTACTCAAAGGAAAATGCCGCTACTGTAAGGCAAAAATTCCCTTCTCTTACCCCCTGGTAGAATTCCTGACTCCTTTGAGCTTCCTTCTCATTTACAGTTTGCACTCACTGAGCTTCTTTTTCTTTGCCTCCTGTTTTTTTGCCAGTGCATTGATCGTCTTGGGTGTTATCGACTTTTACCACCAGATCATTCCCGATGAGATAACCCTTCCCGGGATAGCGCTGGCTCTCATCTACTCCCTTTTCCGTAAAGACCTGAGCCTGAACCAAGCCCTGGTCGGTGCTTTGGCGGGAGCAGGATCTCTCCTGTTTATTTACGGTCTCTATTACCTGCTGCGGAAAAAAGAGGGATTGGGCATGGGCGATGTGACAATGATGCTGATGATCGGTGCCTATCTGGGCTGGCAGCAGGCATTCTTTACCCTGATTCTGGCTTCTCTTGCCGGGGCACTGGTCGGCGCTTTCTTTATTTTCTGTAAAAAGAAAAGTCCTCAATATGCTCTTCCCTTTGGGACTTTCCTTTCTCCTGCCGCTTTTTTCGCCCTTCTCTGGGGAGAAAAAGTTCTCGCGGCTTATTTGAGTCTGTATAAAAATCTCTTACCCTAACACTCCTGAATTATTTATAAAAACTGCCGATACAAAAAAAGAAGCCTGTTCCCTTTTCCCTTATTTTTATTGAATTGCTATTTTATTAGGCTGCTATTTTTTTTCCTGCCAGCTTTTAACTTCATAAAAGGCTCCCATTGAAGGCAGGATTTCTTGCCCCAATAAAGATTTATCATAATGGATGACTGTACCGACATCGATCATGACATTTCCAGCTGTAACAGCGCCATAAAAACCGCCGGATGCGTCAAGTCTAACATTTCCCTGTGATGCATAAATTGCTCCATAAAATGCGGTGCCCTGGTCCAGATAGATCTCTCCGTTAAAACTCCCTGTCCCATAAACCAGAAGCTTGCTAGGGTCTAAACTCAAATTGTTCATGGTAGCTCCCACATCCATATCAAAACCGCCCGCTCCAAGAAAAATTGTAAGACTCGCACCCGAGGTAATTTCCAGCACGGAATTTTGGTCCATGTAAAAATCACCGGTTATGTAAAGGATGACGTCACCTTCAATTGTTAATATTGAGTTCGAACCGAGTGAGAAAGAACCATATTCTCCATTCGCGTTTATCGTATCCAGACTGTCATCATCCAGAGAATAATCTCCTCGATAAGAGAGCCCCATGGGTGCTGTTACTGAAGGAAGTTCACATACATCACGTAAAGACCGCTTTCCACCATAAATAGTTGCGCTTGCATTGGCTGATACTACCTGGTCTGGATCACTGTCATATCCAGAAAAGACAGTGCCTTTTATTTCAGAATTAGCGTCAATCCAGACACTTCCGGATAGCGTGGAATTTGTGCCGATATGTGCCTCGGAACCTATGTTGACACCCCCATAAACTCCGTTCCTGGAATCATAACTATCTAAAGTTATCTGCCGGTCGATATGTATTCCATCATTCCCAAAAGCTCCAAAGCTAAAAGCGGAAAATCCACCCAATTCAACTATGGCTATCCTGGCTTCAAACTGAGAATTCCCAAAAGCAACTCTGCCATTAGACTCAACAACAGGATAGTCTCCCTCTGGATCTGTGATGGATATCTCGATATCTCCGACCACAGCACCAGTGGCAGTTTGAAAATCGGAAATAGTCAATGTCCGTTCTGAGCTGTCCCCATCCCAGCCTGACATATCTCCGTAATTCAACTCCCAGATAGCTCTTTCGATTCCGGCTTCAGCCAGAGAGAGAGCTACAGATGACTTACAGCTTTTTGTAGCGAGTATGCTATCATTGGAAAGCTGGAATAAGAATGGTGTAACAAGAAGAAGCAGGAAAACCATGACGATAACAGCAACTATAAAAATATAGCCCTGTTCCTCATGCTTCTTTTTAGCCTTTGTTTTTCTCTCCATTTGCCTCACCTCTTTAATTCTTTTTCTAATCTAATGCTTTAGTCGGAGAGAAGGCGCAAAAGACCCCTACCTTTTATGGCGATTTTTGGGGTGATTTTTTCATCACCCCCCCATCCCCCTACGGCTAGCCAAATATCAAAAGCTCATAGCTCATGGAAAGAAAGAAGGGATAAGGAGTAAGGATTAAGGATTAAGGATTAAAGAAGAATGATTTGCTCTATTATTAGGTTACTCTTTTTTTTCCTGCCAGGATTTGACTTCATAAAAGGCTCCCATTGAAGGCAGAATCTCCAAATTCTCCAAAGATTTATCATAATGGATGACTGCACCAACATCGATCATGACATTTTTAGCTGTAACAGCGCCATAAATGCCGGCTGATACATCAACTCTAACATTACCCTGGGGTGCATAAATTGCTCCATAAAATGCGGTGTTCTGGTCCATATAGATCTCTCCGTTAAAACTCCCTGTCCCATAAACCAGAAGCTTGCTGGGGTCTAAACTCAAATTGTTCATAGCAGCTCCCGCATCCATTTCAAAATCGCCCGCTCCAAGATAAATTGTAAGACTCGCATCTGAAGCAATTTCCAGCACGGAATTTTGGTCCATGTAAAAATCACCGGTTATGTAAAGGATGACATCACCTTCAATTGTTAATGTAGAGTTCTTACCGGTTGAGAAAGAACCATATTCTCCACTCGCGTTTATCGTATCCAGACTATCATCATCCAGAGAATAATCGCCTCGATAAGGGAGCCCCATGGGTGACAATACTGAAGGAAGGTTATGGGCAGTACGCAAAGACCGCTTCGCACCAGAAATATTTGCGCTCGCGTTGATCGTTACTACCTGGTCTGGATCGCTGTCATATCCAGAAAAGACATTCCCTTTTATTTCAGAATTAGCGTCAATCCAGATACTTCCGGATAGCGTGGAATTTGTGCCGATATGTGCCTCGGAACCTATGTTGACGCCACCATAAACTCCGTTCCTGGAATCATAACTGTCCAAAGTTATATGCCGGTCGATATGTATTCCATTATTCCCAAAAGCTCCAAAACTAAAAGCGGGAAATCCGCCTAATCCAACCAGGATTACCCTGGTTTGAATCTGAGAACCCCCAAAAGCAACTCTGCCATTAGACTCCACAATAGGATCGTCTCCCTCTGGATCTGCGATGGATATCTCGATATCTCCGACCACATCACCAGTGGCGGTTTGAAAATCGGAAATAGTCAGTGTCCGTTCTGAGCTGTCTCCCTCCCAGCTTGTAACATCTCCGTAATTCAGCTCCCAGATAGTTCTTTCGATTCCGGCTTCAGCCAGAGAGAGAGCTACAGATGACTTACAGCTTTTTCTGGTGAGTCTGTTGTCGTTGGAAAGCTGGAACAGAAAAGGTGCGACAAGAAGAAGCAGGAAAACCATGACGATAACAGCGACCATTAAAACAAAGCCCTGTTCCTCATGCTTCTTTTTAGCCTTTGCCTTTCTCTCCATTTACCTCGCCTCCTTAATTCTTTTTCTAATGCTTTAGTCGGCAAAGAGGCGCAAGAGAGCCCCACCTTTTATGGCGATTTTTGGGGTGATTTTTTCATCACCCCCCATCCCCCTATGGCTAGCCAAATATCAAAGGCAAAAAAATCTGACTCATAATAGGAAGAAGGGAGAAGCTCATAGCTCATGGCTCATGGAGGGATGAAGGGGGAAGGATTAAGGATTATGATGGGAGAAGCTCATGGCTCATAGCTGATAGAGGGATGAAGGGGGAAGGATTAAGGATTAAGGGAGAAGCTCATGGCTCATAGCTCATAGAGGAGGAGTAAGGATTAAGGATTATGGGAGAAGGAGGAAGGAGCAGGGATTAAGGATTAGGGATTACTTTATTTGCCAGGAAACGACGCTAAATTTGCCTGGTAGACCAACTTTCTGACTGAGTCGTTTGACCGCAGCCTTGACTATTTCACTGTTGTACTGGATGACGAAGTCGCCTTCTCCACCCCCGCGGGCATGCAGCTTGATCTCGGCCTTTTCCTTTTTCTCATTTTCGGCCCCAGGCACAAGAAGGCAGATACCTCCCTCGATCCTGATGTCGTTCTCACCGTTCTTGGGCGCATGCTGGTGAATGTCCAGTTTTGTCTTGGTCCCGCTCATGGTGATGAGTCCTTCGATATCCAGATCGCCGTGATGGACCTTCATTTCCGCATTACTCTTTTTACCTGTTCCTCCTATAGCCAGGATGGAACCAACAATTTTTGTATATCCATCGTTTTTTCCGTCGTCATTGTGGAAGTCAAGCTTTACTTTGCCGTTATCCGATCCGAGAAGAAATATATCTCCGGTGATGTCCACGCTGGCATGGCGGACTTTGAACTGAGCGTCTCCCTTCTTCTCGTTGCCCAGGATATAGATATCCCCATCCCAGTCAAAGGTGGCATGTTTCAGATCGATCTTCCCTCCATCGATAACGAGTGTTCCGGTGCCCTCTATGACAAGCCCCTTTTCTAATTTGAGTTTCCCGTTAGTCATATAGATCACATCGTCTTCCCAGCTTCCCAGTCGAACATACCCGTCACCGTCCGGGTCGAGGATTCCATCGTCCTTCTCCTTACCCCCGAGGTCGAACGTTAGGGTCGGTGTCAGGGAGCGGACATTATCCGCTAATATCTGAGCGTACTCTTCCATCAAATCAGCGTCAAATCCCTTGGTGTTCACCTGTCCAACACTCGCAGTGAAGGAGTTTCCCTTCTTATCGGTATAGGTGTTCACAGGGTTTCCAAGCAGAGTATCCTCCAGGTCTCCCCCTTTTTTCAGATGTTTACCCAGTTCATCGATGATGTCGTCAAGCGTATCGGCGTCTTCCACTCCCAGAGCCAGCTTGTTTGGGCCACCGCCGGCATCGTAGCCGCTGATCACAATTTCCCCATCATGCTTCTTATCATGTTCCAGAATTTTCACTTTGGCATGCTTGCTGGGACTGCCATAGATGTTGAGCGCATTCTCTGGAGCAGGGATGGAATATCCACGTTCGAGTTCTACTCTGATTGTCTTTTCAACATTTCGAGAGCCAAGGGAAACAGTGCCTGTGGCTTCTAATATAGGATTGTCTCCCTCAGGATCTGCAATACTTATCTTGATATCTCCCATAACCGTCCCATTGGACGTTTTAAAACCGGAAAGAACAAGTGCCCGCAGGTCGTCATCTCCACTCCAACTCGATACATCTCCCTTATTAAATTCCCAGATAGCCCTTTCTATGCCAGCCTCGGCCAGGGAAAGAACCACTATCGACTGGGAGGATTTCTCACTAAGCCTGTACTCCATAGACATTTGGGTTAAAAAAGGTACGGCTAGAAGAAGAAAGAGAGACATGATGATAGTGCCAACAATGAGTACAAAACCCTTTTCCTCGTTCCGCTTTTTTACACAGCTGCTTCTTGGCTTCCACATTTCTTTCTCCTTATGTATATCTTTCATTGAAAATACTTTTATATGCAAACTTTGTGCCAATCATCCATCCTTATGTAAGTTATTGATATATAATAAAATAGAGAAGATGACAGGCTTTCATATTCAAGGGGAGTGTCCGGATATGTTACATTAACGATTTAGATTATTGCTTAAGTTGCTGATAAACAGCATTATACATAATTATTAAAAAAGTGTCCGGATATAATACATGCATCATGGAAATCGGGACATTACCCCAGATTGCTATCCTTTATATTATTCTTTTGCTTTTGATTTCTTTTTTGTTTTTGCAACTGCAATGATCAATTTTGCTCGAGGATTATTCTTGTCCAAGGCAAGAATCTTTTCCGCGTACTCGAGTGCTTTATCTAGATTGTCAGTCTTAAGATATGCAAAGCTTATATTATCCAAAAGATTTAAATAATTTTTTTTCCCTTGTTTAGTGCTTTCTTTAAATTCCATTGATTGTTCGCCTTTAAGGTAATAAACAAGTGCGGTTTCGTAATCCTTCCTGTCGATGTGAATTTTGCCGGCAAAATAATAAAACGTTGGCTTTTTATCCTTAGATAAACTGATGCACATCTCTAGTTTCTCGATAGCATCAGAGAGAGCTTCGGGGAAAAAGGAAGCGCGCAGGATTTTATATTTTTTTACTACAGTAGTAGCATAGGAGTCCAGGTACTCTAACTTTTTGTCCTCGACAATCAGTTTTTCCAATAAACGAATAGAATTTTCCAGAGAATCTATATTGTGCGAAGCGTAAGCTAGAGTGGCGTTTTCATCCTCGGGATATTCTCGATACCATTTTACAGCTAAAGGAATGATAAGCTCTTTATTGTTTATTTTATATTTGGAAATATGCCTGTATAGATTCTGTAAGTTATTGCGATCTATTTTGTGGTCTTTAAGATAGGTGTCAAGGAGAAGATTGCCTTCTGCCAGAGTGTCCCTTCTTTCATCTACAGCTACCTTTGAGAGCCTAAGATAAGAGTCCGTGTAAAGGACCATAGGCGCTCTATAATCAAGAATTGGGTAATAGTCACTGTGCACCCTGCCATTCATTTTTAATGAGCTCCGGAGGCTTTCAGCGGACGTTGTCTGCATGTTGAGCAGAGTGAATAAATCATTGATTCCTATTTTCGACAGGTCGTCTTTTATTTGTTTTTGAGCCATCCTTTTTTCAGATTCATTTAAATCGGGCTCGATCTTTGTTTCAGACCCGACAAGAAGAACATCCGTTGTCCCGGCAATCCAGACTTGAATCTCTGGGAAAATGGAATGAAAAGTTCTCAGGACCAATTCGAATGTCTCATTATCGATCTCATAACCCTGAACCCACTGGATCATCAATCCACCGTCTTTTAGATGACGTGCGCAATCTTCAAAGAATTCTATCGAGAAGAGCGAACCTATTCCACTTATCCAGGGATTGGAAGGCTCACTGATTATGACATCATATTTTTTCTTGGATTTTTGTAAAAAAGTCTTGGCATCTTCTACATAAAGGTGAAGCCTCTCATCCTTTAATGCATAATTGTTAAAGGAAGCGAAGTATGTGTTCGCATCCACTACCGACTGGCAAATTTCTACCACATCCAGATTTTCTATGGGATGGAGAAGCGCCGAGCCGCATGTTATACCGCTTCCCAGGCCGACAACCAATAGATCTTCTGCCCGGGGTTTTAATGTCATAGGAAGCTGGGCAAGCATAACTTGAGTCGAGAGATCACCTCCCGAAGTGGAGGCATCAGCTTTTCCATTGACATACAGAGAGAGCGAACCAGGCCATTTGAAAACTGAAACCGTAGCATCCACGCCATCCTTATAGAAAACGACGCGGTCTCTAGCTATATTCATCCTCTCTGAATAATCTTCATACGTTTCCCGCCTATCCATTTTTCTAAAGATCTGCTGTGTGAACCAGGCTTTATTCCAATCCGGAACCATCATTTTATATCCGAAAAATACTAAATAACAGGCGGAGGCAAGAACAAAGGTTTTCTTAAACGAGACTGTTTTATCAGTAAAAACAATGACGACTCCCACCAGTAGATTTATGACTATTCCAACTTCTAAAGTGTACTTTAAGCCCAGAATTGATATAAGGAGTAATCCGGCAGCCAGAGCACCTAAAATATTCCCCGCGGTGTTTATGGCAAAAACGCCCCCGATCTTTCTTCCTAAAACTTTCAATTTATTGGAAGTGATCTTGCTCACAAGAGACAAAGTCATGCCTAAAAATATTGTGGGCGGAAGCATGACCAGAAAACAGAGGAAAAATTTAATCGCCGAGTAAAATATAAAAGTCTCAGGTTTTCTTGAAAAAATATCAGACAGCTGTATGAAGAAAAACGGCAGCCTCCCATAAAAGGGAAGAGTTAAGATCAGTGTAAGAGCTATAAATATCTCGCATAATCCAAAGAAAAAATAAGTCTTTTTTTCCCGGGGCATAAATTTGGAAATTAAAAAGGAACCAATTGTGATGCCCGAAATAAATGCCGCCAGCATAAGAGAGAAAGAATAGGTGGAACTGCCCAGTACTATAGACAGCAGCCTGATCCATACAACTTCATAAAGCATCGCCGCGAAGCCGGAGAGAAAAATAGCGACTAAAGAAACCTTAATAATCTGGGGTGAGTAGATCTCTGCTTCATAAGGTTTTACTTCTTCCTCAGGAAGGCTCTCTTCCTGTCCTTCCTCAGAAGGGCTTTCTTCCTTAGCCGGTAATCTTTGCAGGGTCTTTTTATGGAAGTATCTCAAAAGAAAGATTATGCCCCCGGCTAAAACATTGATGACTGCTGCTACCGTAATGGCATGCCTGAGCCCGAAATGATAAATGAGATAGAAACCCGCCAGAAGAGTTCCTAAGACTGCGCCGAGACTGTTTATGCAGTAAAGACGTGCAACTGTCTTTCCTCTCTTAAAGAGAGATTGGATCATAAATTTAGAGAGAATAGGCAGTGTTCCACCCATGAGTATTGTGGGAGGAAGCATAATAGCGGCTCCAATGAGAAATTTAATTATGGTAATTCCAGCAGGTCCCAGCGAAAGGTTTTTTGCGGCTCCTATATAAATGCTTTTTGAAGCAGCGAAAAGATAAGGAGTAAAAATACAAAATACCGCGATGCCGATCTGTATCCAGGCATAAAAGGAAAGTTTATCTTTGATTTTATCAGCAGACCTGCCCAGCATGTAACTTCCCAGGGCCAATCCCCCCATAAAAGTAGCCAGTACCAGGCTGTGTGCGTAAGCGGTATTGCCGAATATCAATGAAAGATACCTGGCCCATAAGACCTCATAGATCAGCCCTGCAATCCCGGATAAGAGGAAACTCATGTATAAAATCAAATTGATTCTTTTATCATGCATTCTTAACTTCCCGATTCAGAAGGCTTATTCTAACAAAAAAGGCGTTTTCGATAAATTGAAGGCACTCTTTTTACAACAGTACATTCCGAGCAGATGAATACAAGCGGATTTTCAAGATGTCGAAATGATCTGCGACCGGGTAGCCATCATCGTCAACGGCGAGATCATCAACCAGGGAGCCCTTCATGAGCTTGTTTCAGAAAAAATTATTTTTACCGAAATCGTTTTCTCTGGAATTGAAGATAAAGAGGTGGAAGATCTTGGAGAATGTTTCTCTCATGGGAGAGAAAGGACGCTCCTAAAAGTTCTTAAAGAGGAAAATGTGGAGAAAGTCGTTGAGCTTGTTCATTCCAAAAAGGGGAAAATTCACTCTCTTATCCCCAGGACTGAAACCCTTGAAGGCCTATTTGTGGAAATGGTGAAACAGGGATGAAAATAAAAGCTATTGCTCTTAACACATTCAAGGAAGCCATTCGAAACAGAATCCTCTATGTCCTGCTCTTTTTTGCCGGTGTCTGTATAGTCTTCTCCCGCATACTTGCTCTTCTTACTGTAGGGGACCGGATTAAGATCATGGAGGACGTAGGCCTTGCTTCTCTCTCCCTCTTTGGGGCTCTGATGGCCATCTTTATGGGAACAGGGCTGGTTTACAAAGAAATTGATAAAAAGACGATCTACACCATTCTCGCCAAGCCCATCCACCGCTTCCAGTTTCTCCTGGGAAAATACTTCGGGCTTGTTTTAACTCTTTTTGTCATGCTACTCTCCATGAGCCTTATTTTCCTGGCCGTTATCTTTCTTCACACGTTCACAGTTGAATGGGAAATGCTTGTAGCCATCCTCTTCATCTTTCTCGAAGTCTGCCT
>JAGLWV010000134.1 GCA_023133225.1 Candidatus Aminicenantota bacterium
TATTTTATGAATAAGTCAGGTTAATTGGGGATTGTATAAAAAATGCAGTGGAGCTTAGACAGGGAAATAGACTCTGTACGTAGCGAATTTCCAATACTCAAAAAGTGCGTTTATCTTATCAGCAATTCCTTAGGAGCCGTTCCTAAGAAAGCACAGGAAATGCTTCTGGAATTTTACAGGATGTGGGCAGAGGAGGGCGTGGGCTCCTGGCAAAAAAAATGGTGGGAACTTTCGCGAAAAATCGCAAATCAATTGGCTTCCTTTCTTGGAGCGGGGGAAGAAGAAGTGACAATGATGGCCAATGCAACACACTGTCACTGGGTAATCCTGTCGACAAAATTCCTCACAAGAAATGAAAAAAGAAATAGGATCATCATGACAGATCAAGATTTCCCTTCTATCCTATACGCTGTATCAAAAATCTCAGCGTTTATGGGATGGGAGATCGAGATCGTCAGGAGCAAAGGCCGGCCTGGAATTGATGTTGAGGATATTCTGAAGACATTGGATGAGAGGACTCTCTTCGTTGCCACTTCTCATGTCAGCTTCAAATCAGCTTATATTCAGGATATAAAAAGAATCTCCGCTAAAGCCCAGGAAGTCGGAGCTCTGACTCTTGTCGATGGCTATCACGGCCCGGGTATACTCCCAGTTGATGTTAAGCAGTTAGATATAGATTTTTATGTGGGCGGATGTCTGAAGTGGCTCTGCGGAGGACCGGGGAATGCGTTTATGTATGTCAGACCAGAGCTTTTAGAGAATCTTGAGCCTCAACTTACAGGCTGGTTTGCTCACAGACAGCCGTTTCTCTTTTCTCCTGAAATGGAATATACACGCGGGTCATACAGATTTATGTCTGGAACGCCCTCTATTGCATCTCTTTACACCGCAACAGCGGGATTAGACATCATCAAAAAAATAGGAATTGTCCAGATACGGGATAAGTCACTTTTTTTGACTGAATCCATAATCAAAAAGGCAATTAAAAGAGGATATGGCCTCTTCACTCCCCAGGAGGCAAGTCTAAGGGGAGGGGCAGTTTCAGTCAGCTTGCCTCATGCTTTTGCGGTCAAGCAGGCTTTAGAGCAAAGAGGAGTAATGGTCGATTTCAGGAAAGGTGAGGATAACGAGCCTGACGTCATAAGGATCGGACCTCATTTCTACAGTAAAGAGGAAGAAATTGATATATTATTTCAGGAAATCGATTCCATTTACAGATCAGGGGAGTTTAAAAAATTCCCTGAAGACATAACAAAAGTAACATAATTTTCTGTCTAAAGTTGTATTTTAAATATATATACTAGCCTGGATTATTCACGAGTCGAGGTTGCTGCAGATGCAAGGCGTCGGCCCATGAAGCTGTGGTAGTCTACCGCGAATGGGTCGCAACGCAGCAGATGCAGTGAGATCGGCTCGCCCGGAGGGTACAAAATGCCGGTAGAAAAAAAGGAACTTAAAAAAAAGCGATATTACTCGATCTACTGAAAAAGCATGATAATGTGCGGGTATCATACTATTAAATTTAAGTATCGGCAGTTTTTATGAATAATTCAGGCTAGAAGGGGGGACGGATATTCAGAGCATCACTTACAAATATATTGATTTAATCCCGGATTTACCGTAAATTATTCATTGAAAGGAAGTTATGTATAGAGGATCACTTTAATGAGCAGAAAGAGGATACTCCTGCTCTCTATTCTTTGTTTTCTTCTCCTGATTCAGAGTCTTTCTTCCGAGATTCTCTATCCGTGGAAAGATGTCTACATAGGTGCTCTGGAGGGCAAAGCATGGAATGGTCTTGTCCTTGCTCCACATAAAGAGAGTGTGTTTGCTTTTCGCATCAAAGCTGAGAAAGGAAACGAGGTTGCTGATGGGAATGATTTCTTTTACCTTATCTCAGAAGTTGGCCCTCATTCCCCTGATGGACGGTATGCAAGAATAAAAATCGACCTGAATCTTCCCTTCCAAAAGGAAAGGGATACTCCTATTCTTATTAAACCTTCTCACAAATCAGGCACATTGGTTCTTGAATGGTCACGTCAAGATGAAAAAGCAGTCATAGGAAGGATTAAGGTTCCAAAGGGAATAAAGCTTCATCTTATTCATTATTTCCCCTGGAATTTTACAGGGGAATATTCCATTCTTTCTGACGGCCAGATAAAAGGGCAAAGCTTGAGATCAAAAAATTATCACTATTTGCTCTGGACCAGTCCAAAGGGTTCTCTTATCACAGACTCCCAAGAAGAAAAATTGACTGTTTCTTTCTCCATGGAGAAGGAGAAATATCTTTACTTTGCTGCGGGAGTAGGGGAGGATATCGACGTTTTAAATAATCATATTTACCGCTACAAGAATAAGAAGACCATCGATTCTCTATTAGCCGAGGAGAGAGTAAGGTACAAAAAAGCACGTGTAAAAGTGGATGGACTCTTTAAGGGTGTTGCAAAGGCAATCACGAACAATGTATTCTGGACGGTCCTCTATCAACCTGACCACCATCGGCTTTACACTCCTGCAGGTCGAAGATCGATCTTTCCCGTATCCGATGGAACCCTTGATCACTGGACAATATTTGAATGGGGTTCTTTTTTCAACGCTTTAGAAGTCTCCATCGAAAGCGCCAAACATGCACGAGATATCATAAAAGCAGTCCTTGAAACTCAGTATCCCAACGGAAACATCCCGAGCTGGCGGGGCCGTTTTGGTGGAACACCTGATCGCTCTCAGCCTCCTGTAGGATCCTATGTCGTCTTGAAATTGTTCCAGAGACTGGGAGATTTTGAATTACTCGGATACGCCTACCCTTACCTTAAAAAATGGCACTCTTTTTGGAAAACAGTAAAGCCAAACTTTCAGTCGCGTAGGGACGGAAACAGCGACGGACTCCTTGAATGGGGATCGGATGTTGAGCTTTTAGCCAAAGGTGTCCCTTCCTGGGAAGAAAATGTCGAGAATAAACAGCGAGCTATGTGGGAGTCCGGTCAGGATGATTTGCCGAATTGGGAAGAGGCCTCTTTTAGTGAAGAAACTGGAACATTTACTATGAACTGCATTGACCTGAACAGCCTATATACTCTGGATGCTTACTGCCTGGCTCAAATTGCCAATATTCTTGGCTTAAGGGAAGATA
The DNA here is from genome assembly GCA_023133225.1 of Candidatus Aminicenantota bacterium. Taxonomy (GTDB): domain Bacteria; phylum Acidobacteriota; class Aminicenantia; order Aminicenantales; family Aminicenantaceae; genus JAGLWV01. The sequence goes on from JAGLWV010000134.1 coordinate 3,131, forward strand.
ATCAATACTATCTTTCTGAATATGAGACTATGAAAGAGCTGATAAACCGCAATCTCTGGGATGAGAGAGAGGGTTTCTATTTTGATCGACACTGGGATGGGAGATTCTCATCAAGGAAAGCTGCCTCGAATTTTTACCCACTCCTGGCTCGTATTCCTGACCAGGAAAGAGCAATGCGGATGCTCAAACATCTTCTCGACCCAGAGGAATTCTGGGGAGAGTTCGTCATCCCCACGATCTCCCGTGATGATCCCTCTTTCGAAGATCAGCAGTCCTGGAGAGGAACAATCTGGCCCTCTACAAACTATCTGGTTTACCAGGGCTTGAAAGCTTATCAGTTCGATGCTGTTGCATCTGTATTTGCCAGGAAAAGCTCGACTCTGTTCCTCCGCACCTGGGAAAATTACCAGCTTTGCCCGGGAAATTTTGACTCCAGAACTGGACAAGCAGGAGAAAGAAGGTACAAGAGCTGGGGACCTCTTTTTGCCCTGGTAGCCCTGGAAGAGTATTTGGATTTTACTCCCTGGGAGGGATTTAGGTTTGGAATTATTGATCCTGAAGAAAAAGGGAAGCTATCCAGAATTCCCATTCAGGGACGACACTACGAAATAGAGGTTTCCTCCTCTAAACTGAAATTAAAAGAAGAAGGAAGAGAAATCATAAGCACAAACGGAAGCGCAATATTTCGCCATTTTCTCTATTCTGAAAACGAGATCGCCTTTGATCTAAAGACATTTGCAGAAATTAAGATAAAAGTACAATTCCTGACAAAAGGTAAATATGAGCTCTGGGTAGACAACAAGCAGATAAAAGTATTTAAAGGGAATTCATTAAAAACAAAGATCCCTGAAGGCGAACACTCTGTCTTAATTCTTCTCATAGAAAAAAAAGAATAAATTACTTTTTACTTTCTAAATAGGCTTTTTTTAGAGTATCTCCCCGGACACCCTGTCGTAAAGCCTCCAGAGCCAGCACCTCATCCGGAGGTATGTTTCCCAGGTTAACATTGAGACCCAAACGCAGGATTAAATCCTGTTGTTGATTCTTTAATGGGGCTTCCCACATTAAACAGTCTAGTGCTTCGACTCCAGCAATGATGTTTTCGACTTCATCGCTCTTTATTTTCCCTTCTGTATCAAAAATTCCCACACCTTTTCCTGCTTCTCGGGCTTCGATAATGACTTTAAAAGCCCCGTTTTCCATATCTTCTCCGATCAGTTGATGAATCAGGGAAATCGGCAATATGTCTTTAGGGTCTTTTTTCCCAACTTCAGTTAAAACTTTAAAGCCATTATCCAGAGAATTCTTTATGACATCCTCTCTGGTTGTCCTGTCCATTTCGATCGTCCCGTCAGAGACCTCGATCGCCGAAAATCCAAGCTCTTTAGCCCTTTTTAAATAACCATCTAAGACTCCTTGCCAGACAGCGACCTCAAGGAAAGTCCCTCCTGGCATGACATCTATATCGGAGGCGGTGATCAGCTCATTTTTTTTCTTTAAAAGTTCTTTTTCATAAAAGGCAGAAGTTCCAAAGGTGAGTTTGATGATATCGATGTACTCCCCGGAAACCTGAATCAAATCCTTGAGCCGGTTAAGACCTATCCCTTTATCGATCACCATTGTCAAACCTGTCTCTCTGGGTTTAAGTGTCCTCCCTTTACCAGGCATCTTTATAACATTTTCCCAGGCTTTGTTCATGATTTTCTCCTTTCTTTTCCTTATCTTAAAAAATTTCCCCAGCATTCATGAGGATTCGAAAGTACAGAAGCCATCTCAAGAACAGTCTCATGATGGACAAGCTGATTTGCATAATTAAGCCGTGTGAGAGCCAGCTCTTTTTCATCGAGACCCAATAGAGGTATTCTGTCGTAGAGGATTACGGTCTCCGACAATTTCTGAGAGATATTGTCAAAAAGAACCTTGACAGCTTTTCTTTTGTCCTCTATATCATTCAAAATAAATCCTTTTCGCCCTTCCTCGATCCGGGGAAAAATTATAATTACTTTCCTTGGAGTGTTGAGTATATCCGAGCCAGCTTTGTAGGAAGATAGATCAATGGCAACTTTTTTCTGCCATTCCTCACCAGCTTCTTGAGTTTCGATCTTTGGCAAAAACTGGGGGAAATTATACATCAGAGTTCCCAGCCTCACATTGTCTATAAGCGAGCCCATAAACCATGTGATTCCTTCCTCGACAATGCGGAAGTGGACAGTTTCTGTAGAGAAGAGTTTGAGGCCTTTGGTCAGGCCGCTAAGAAGATAGACGGTTTTTCCACTTCCTGCTCCTCCTATGATGATGTACAGTTGATTCTTCTTTTCTTCATAGAGAGCACAGGCGTGGAGGTTATAAATCCTGTACTTCTTTTCCAGAAGATAGAGAACATACCTGTAAAGAAATCCCTGGTTTCCCCACAGGCTGAACCTTAAATCAGAGGCTTCTTCTGTAAGCTTGAGAAAAGGCCCTTTGAATTTTGCTTTCCCCTCTGATAGTTCGAAAAAAGGCTTGGAAGAAGATTCTTCGACAGAGATATATCCGTCGAGGCTGTTTGAAAAATGGATGTTCTCAACTTCTTTAAAATCGGTAAGAAGAGACTTGACTTCTGTCCTGAATGGAAAAGGAGGGAGGAGTTCTTTTCTGTTCGATTCAATACCGACCTTTGCTTCTAATATTTTTAATCCTGTTTTAAACATTTCCCTCATTTTCTAATTTTATATAATACACGATTAAATATCGAAGGGCAAAAGGACAAATTATTTTATTGCGGTATGGATGGCTGAAACACCGAGGAAAAGGGAACGGTGAGTCACCCGTGCGAATCCCGCTTTATGGAGCACAGAGGAAAATTCCTCAGGAGGCAAGAAACGGGGGATGGTAAAAGCAAGATAGCTGTATCCGGCTTTCGATCCTGAGATGAGGAATCCTATCGGTTTTACGGCCACTTTCACATAGATGTGAAAAAGCCTTTGTATAATTTTCGAAAAAGGCTGGCTTGTTTCAAGATTGACAAATCGTCCGCCGGGCTTGAGAACGCGATAAAATTCCTTTAAATGGGTCTTTAACCTCTCCCTGCTGGGATTTATGTTTCTTGTGGCAAAAGAGATGGTAATAAGGTCTAAAGTCTCATCTGGAAAGGGCAAATGCCTTGCCTCGGCAAGAATAGAGGAAATGTTTGCAGCCTTCTTCTTTTCTGAGGTTTTGGCTAACATCGGTTGACAGAAGTCAACGGTAACGATTTTATTCCCTTTTTCTGCCAGGCGGGAGAGATTGAGTGCCATTTCACCGGTGCCGCTGCAAACATCCAGCCAGAAAGAACCAGAAGCTTTGACTGCTTCGCGCGCTGCTTTTTTTCGCCAGAGAATATCAAGGCCAAATGTCAAGACATGATTTACAAGCTGATAACTCTCTGCCACTTCAGAAAATATTTTCTGTACGCTTTTTCTCATCTGTCGTGTCTCCAATCTTACCTTAAATACTCTATCTTAAGTTTATAATCAAATACAAAAAAAAGAGTCATGGGATCAGCTTCACTTGACAGAGTCGTTTTTTCCTTATACTTTGAATATTGCCAGAATAGAAGGAGGTTTCATGAAAAAAAGGACTATATATCTAAGTGTTTTCCTCTTTATGGGTCTATTTTTTCTATCCGGACTGAATGACGCGGCCCAGAAAAGCAAAGTTCCTGAATTCGACGTTTTGATAAAGAACGGAAAGGTTCTGGACGGATCCTCGAAACCTGCATATAAAGCAGATGTTGCAGTCAAAGATGGAGTAATTGTTCGTTTAGGTAAGTCGATTAAGGGGACAGCAGCGAAAGTGATCAATGCCCGGGGACTCTATGTTACTCCTGGTTTCATCGATCTCCACACTCATGTCGATGGTGGAATGTATTTCCCCGAAAACAGAGCATGCCTCAATTATTTAACACAGGGCGTCACAACGGTTATCGTTGGTCAGTGCGGCTCCAGTGCATGGCCAATTTTTGAGAAGGCAGAAGACCAGATGAAACGCTGGTCTGAGGAGGGGATTGGGCCGAATGCCGCATTGCTCATCGGCCAAGGCACGGTGCGGGAGCTTGTGATCGGGATGGAGGAGAGAGAACCTACACCGGAAGAGCTGGAGAAGATGAAAGAACTTGTCAAGGAAGCCATGGAGCAGGGGGCGTACGGACTTTCTACAGGTTTAATCTATACACCAAGCAGATATGCCAAGACAGATGAAATCACAGAACTGGTTAAAGTCATTGCACCTTACGGCGGGATATACCACACTCATATCCGTGATGAAAAAGACAAACTTCTCGATGCGGTAAAAGAAGCGATAGAAATATCAGAAAACTCAGGCGCTCCGGTTCATATTTCACATTTTAAGGTTATGGGAAAGAAGAATTGGGGACTTGTCAAAGATGCCTGTGCCATCATTGAAGAAGCGCGAGCAAGAGAAGTTAAGGTCACTGCCGACCAGTACCCTTACAAATTTACAAACGGCTATCCCTACATGAGTCTCATTCCAAGCTCAGCCTGGCGTGGAGAGGAAGAAGAGGACGAAGAGAAGGAAGATATGGAACGTTTGACATCAGAAGATGTGGAAGCCATTTTCGACCATCTCAGGGATTCACATCTGATAGAGCTTTATAAAAAAACCACTCCTTATTATCCTCTCTCTGAGCGTCATCAGAGATATCTCGATGAAATGTCCCGTAAGAGCCTGGTCAGTATGGTCGGCCGGAGATTGGTCAGCTCCGGTGCTTTTGGAGGCCTAGGTACAGCCAAAGGGAGGACGTTGTTCTTACAGAAACTGAACAATCCGGAAGAAGGGAAAAGAATCCGGGAGAAAATCAGAGAATACATCGATGACGCCTCAGGGCCGGAAAATATCATTGTTGGTATCTGTGTTGAAAAAAATCTTGAAGGGAGATCCTTATTGCAGGTTGCTGCCATGAAAAGAAAATCAATTGAAGATGCTGCCATAGAGTTGGAGCTTATGGGAGCCAGGTGCATTCCTCTTCGGATGTGCGAAGAGGATATCGAGTACATCATGAAAAAGGATTATGTGGGCACTGGAAGTGATGGGCTTGCACCTTTCTACGGCATCGGACTGACTCATATCCGTTCCTATTCGACATTCCTTCATAAAATCAAAAAATATGCCCTTGAGAGAAAATCTGTTTCTCTTCCGCATATTATTCGATCCCAGACTTCACTTCCGGCTCAAATCATGAACTGGGAAGACAGGGGTGGGATAAAGAAAGGATACAAAGCAGATATCGTTGTGCTTGATCCTAAAAATATAAAGCCCCGAACTTCCATTTCTAATCCTCATGCCTACAGCGAAGGAGTCAAATATCTTCTGATTAACGGAAAGCTTGTTCTGGACAAAGGAAATTGGACGGGAAACCTTCCAGGTGAGATCATAAAGCTGAAAAAGTGAGTTTGATGTGTGTTAGAAAGAAGCTTTCACAGGCATCGAATGTGTTCTCCATTTTGCCGGGGACCTGGAGAAAGCGGGACTAATAAACCTTTAGTTTCTGAAAAAAATAAAAGATAGAAATAGCGATGCCGACTATTCCAAGAAGAATAAAGGGGGAATTGATCCCAAATGAATCCGAGAGAAATCCGGATATAAAGACAACAATGGCGGCCGTAAGCATCTGGACATTAGCGATAAGACTGAAAGCCTGAGCCTGATTCTTGATGTGGACCTCATTTCCAATAAATGATTGAAAGGCCGGATACATAAGAAAAAGAGATACCCCGAAAAGGAAGAGGCTCACCAGAGCAATCTCTTTCAGAGGGGCTAAACCTAATAGAAAAATAAAAAAAGTCGATCCCAGAAAAGAATAACGAGAAATCTTAGCCCGTCCAATATTTCGGCTAAAGAATCCGAAGAGATAGGTCATCACTGTCCCGACCCCAATCCACAGGGCAAGATAGAGACCCGTCTGTCCTAACGGAATGTGGAATCTGTGGTTAAGCAGAGATGGAGCATAATAAACAGTGGTGCCCCAGCATGCTCCTCCAAAAATAAATCCAGGGATGAAGACTCTTATTTTATTCAATGTCTCTATCCATGAAGCAAAGTCAGGCTTGAAAACTTCCTCACTTTTGGTAGAGACGTTTCTGACAAACAAAAAGCTTATGCTGCCCAGTATAAAACAGAGAACGGCCCAGACAAGAAGCGGTGTCTTCCAGCTGAAGCTCTGAGCCAGAAAGCCTGAAGAAATGAAGGCAATGAACACGCCAAGGTTTCCTGAACCGCTTTGAATCCCCATGGCAAAGTCCATCCTCTGGCTGGGATGAGTCCTTGAAACCCAGGTAACCCCCACGGAATGGTAGAAGCTTTTAAACACTCTTATTGTCAGATACATGAAGAGAAAAGATGAAAAAGCCGAAGGCAATGTCATCAGGGCGAGAGTAACACTAATCCCAGCATAACTGAAGAAAAGCATATGTTTGTATTCAAACCTATCAGAGATATTGGCTATGATCAGCTGAAAAAAGAAAGTCACAAGAAATCCCAGATTGGATAAAATGCCGATATGAGAATATTTCGTGATGATGAATTGCTGGCTGTAAAGAAGAGGGAAGATCATCGGGACGGTAACCGATGCAGCATCATTGAGAGTATGGAAGAGGGAAGCGGAGATGAGGATCTTTTTTTTCATGCCCTAAAGGAAAGGGAATTTATACTAAACATGTTTGAGGTTGTCAATTTTTTCCTGATGAAAAAGCGAGCCAGCCCCCATTTTTTTAATTGCTTAATAGATATAAATTGAGTACTTTAAATAACAAAAAAAAAGATATATTAACAATGGAGGCATCATGAAAGATAAACTTTCAAGAAGGAATTTTATCAAAACAGGAATAGGCGTGGGTGCAGCTGCTGTGTTAACCGGAAGGAAAAATTTACTGAACGCAGAGGCAAGAGAAGGAAAAATGTGCTCGGTGTCCAGCGGAAACGGCTTAAGAGCCACAAAGAAGGCAATGGAGCTTCTCAATCAAGGAAAAGATCCATTGGATGCGGTCATTGCGGGAGTCAATATCGTGGAAAGCGATCCCAATGACAGGTCAGTAGGTTATGGGGGACTTCCCAATGAAGAAGGAATTGTTGAACTCGATTCTTCTGTCATGCACGGACCAACCCATAATGGAGGAGCCGTTGCAAGTTTGAGAAATATCAAAAATCCTTCCAAAGTGGCCAAGCTTGTCATGGAAAGGACAGACCATGCACTTCTTGTGGGAAAAGGAGCCCTGAGATTTGCCATCGCGCACGGTTTTAAGGAGGAAAATCTGCTTACGGATAAATCACGAGAAACCTGGCTCAAGCGTAAAGAAATGCTCTCGGACAGGGATTTTTGGTTCCCTCCCAAAAAAAAGATCGATCCAGAATTAGAGTCCTACTTCAACAACCATGGAACGATCAATTGTTTAGCTATTGATGCTGCAGGCGATCTTGGCGGCGTAACCACGACAAGTGGATTTTTCTTTAAGATTCCTGGAAGGGTAGGGGATTCGCCTATCATCGGAGCGGGCCTCTATGTCGATAATGATGTTGGAGCAGCAGGTTCAACAGGAAGAGGAGAGGCAAACATCCTGAATTGTGGAAGCTTTCAGGTCGTCAACTTCATGAGCAGAGGTTTTTCACCAGAAGAAGCCTGCCTTAAAGCCCTGGAAAAAATTTCCGATAAATCGAAACTTCTTCCTCGCCTTTTAAACGAAGATGGCCTTCCCTCGTTCGGTCTCAGGTTCTATGCCATAAATAAAAAAGGCGAATCGGGAGCGGCATCTATGTGGAGGGGAGGGAGGTTTGCTGTACACGACGGAAAGGAAAATAAATTCAGGCCTTTTGCCTTTCTCTATGAAAGAAAGAGGTGATTGCGAAAAGAAATTTTATCTTTTTTCACTTTCGCCCACCGGCCCCGTATCCAGATCCAGATGCGTCCTCTTTTCACCCAGCGACCAGGCACCCAGACTTTGCCCTGGCGAACTTTCATCCAGAGACCCTTAACCCAAAAATACCTTCCAGCAGCCCATTTCCAATAACCTGAAATCCATATATAATCTGGGCCAGGCTTGATAATCCGAACTTTTTTCTTTGAAGGTGGAGGAGGGATTGAGGGATTTCTGTGAATAACACACCCAGCCAGAAGAATGAAAACAAAGCTTATGAGAACAAACCATGCAATTTTTTTCATCTCTCCTCCTTTCTTTCCTTAATTAATATTCTTCAAGAATTTTTGCTGAGAAGCCATTTTTCTTGAGTTTATTGACGATTTTCTGGGCTGATTTCACGCTGCGGGCTTTGATTCTTACCCTGTAGTAGGTTTGAGAAGGAGTTTTGAGCTTGGAGATGATGACATTATTAAATTTCTTCGAAAGTTTTCTTTTAAGTTCTTTTGCATTCTTTTTTAAAGTAAAGGCTCCTATCTGGACAAAATATTTCTGAGAAGATTTTTTGGGAGAATACTTCCTTAGCACTGCAATTTTTACCGGTGCAACACCTGTTTGAGCCATGCCTAGTTTCTTTGCTGCAGCATAAGAAAGATCTATGATACGTCCTTTTACAAAGGGTCCACGATCGTTAATCCGGACAACGGTAGATTTTCCATTGTCTAGATTTGTGACCCTGACATACGTCCCAAAAGGAAGAGTTTTGTGGGCTGCTGTCATGGCATGCATATTATAAATCTCCTGGTTTGAAGTGAGTCTGCCATGAAAGTCAGTCCCGTACCAGGAAGCAATGCCTCTCTGAACCTTTCCACTTGAAAAATAATCCAACTGCGTACATGAAGCGAAAAGGAAAACTATCCCAAGAACAGACAACAGCCTTATTTTTTTATAGTGAATTATCAACATAAGGTCATAGTCCTTGAGAAGATATTTCCGCAATTTCCTGCTTTATATTGCCATAAAATAAACTTTCCTTCAATCACTTAAAGAATGATTTTATTTCTATTTAAGGAAAGAATATCCCTCCAATGGAATAAATCAGGAAATGGGTATTGTATCCCTCTATTTATTTTCCCTCTATTTATTTGATATATTATCAGAGAAATAGCCCAGTAGGAAAATTCAAGGAGCTTAAATGAAAAGAGTACTGTTTTTTGTGCCAGCTGTTCTCTATTATGCACTTATATTTTATATATCCTCGAAGAGCTATGAAGTTGAAGTGGATATTCTTTTTTTCGATAAAGGAATTCATATTGTTGAATTTGCCATCCTTGGTTTTTTCCTTTCCTTTGGCTGTTTTATGAGTTTAAAGTCATCCTTCAAGGGCAATGTCATCTTTATTTTATCGACTGGGATTCTTCTTGGTGGTTTAGACGAATGGCATCAGTCTTTTGTTCCCCTGCGCAACAGTGATATTCTCGACATGGTTGCCGATGCAACAGGAATTTTTGTTGGCCTGCTTATATATGTGTATCTCACACGTTTAGTAAAGAAGAAATTTTTAAAGTAAGAGGGATAAAGTTCTACATTCAGTTGCTCGTTCAAGGCATCTTGAATTTTTTCTTTAATCATTGGATTGGCTTTCTAAGATCATTTTAGCTTTTCCACAGACCGTGAAGATTGCAGTATTCACGCGCAGTTATATTTTGAGCCTCAATTTTAAAGAGAGCTTCCGGTGTGTCTCCTGGACTCAAAAATTGTCGATACGCTCGGCCGTCTGCAATCAACTCAATCCATTCGATGTAGTGCTCTTTTTCCATAGGGTGGGGAACACTCCCGACTTTAACAGTAATGCCGTCTGCCGTTTTTTCGATAACAGGAACATGTTTTTCCTGAGCAGCATCAACCACATTCTCTTCCATATGTTTCATCGCCTGACCACAGCAAACAAGCTCACCAGCACCTTGATGTAAAACTTCGACGATGTTACCGCAAATCTCACACTTATAAATTTGTAATTTTTTAGTCATTTTAAGCCTCCTTAACAAACTTATCTTTTCTGGCATTACATACAGGGCATACCCAGTCATCAGGTATTTTTTCAAAAGGCATTCCGGGCTTTATTCCGGAAAAGGGATCGCCTATCTCGGGATAATACACATACCCGCAGACTGTACATCTGTAATTTGCCATTATTATTTCCTTCTTGCCCAGATACCCTACATACACGGTTCACACTTATTCTGTTTCATTACAAAGCGTTACAGTACTTTTGTTGATCAGAATCACCAGTTCTCTGCCAGTAATTCAAAATAGCTCCTGGCGTGCGCACAGGCGGGGCATTCCTCAGGAGCCTCATTTCCTTCATGAATATACCCGCAATTCCTGCATCTCCACTTGACGATTTTGTCTTTCATGAAAACCGTGTTGTTATTCAGGTTATCCAGGAGACCCAAGTATCTTTTCTCATGCTGTTTTTCCGCATTTGCTATTGACCTCATAGCACTGGCTATATCTGAAAATCCTTCTTCCTCTGCAATCTTCGCGAATTCCGGGTACATTATGGTGTGTTCATGGTTTTCTCCTTCTGCAGATTCTTTCAGATTATCCTTTGTCTCGCCAATGACACCCGCTGGAAATGAAGCGCTTATTTCTGCCGTACCACCTTCTAAAAATTTGAAAAGTCTCTTTGCGTGTTCCTTCTCATTCTCCGCTGTTTCGTGGAATATCCCTGAAATCTGTTCATAACCTTCCTTCTTGGCCTTTGAGGCAAAAAAAGCATAACGGTTCCGTGCCTGGGATTCCCCGGCGAATGCAGTGAGCAGGTTTTTTTCTGTCTGTGTTCCTTTTAAACTTTTCATGTTTTATCTCCTTTATATTTATTTTAATCTTAAAGCTGACGCCCTATCTATGTCTTACTTTATTGCTTCTTTTTTCAAAATTCGTCAAGGATTGGATTCTTTAACACTGTTTTTCATGTCTTTTAAGCAATCCTTACATATGCCTTTAAAGTACCCATGGATTTCCTCAACTCTATGTCCGTGCTGCAATTTTTTTCCTTCAGAAAAAGGACATGTCACTTCAATGTCTATAATTCTTCCGCACTGCTTACAGAGAAAATGGTGATGGGAAGCCGTATTAAAATCATACCTCATTTCTGTGCCTGTAATGGTTATAGCACCTACCAGCCCCTTTTCTAAAAATGCACTTAACGTGTTGTAAACTGTCGTCATCGATATCGTTGGAATGTCTTTAAGAAGTCTTTCATAAATCATCTCGACAGTTGGATGATTGACTGTGTTTCTGCTCATGTATTCTAAAATTTTCAACCTTTGGTAAGTCGGCTTTATACCTTCTTTTTCTAAAATTATTTTTAAGCTTTTCATATTTGTAATCATTTTAATTATGTAATCATTATATACATATATTTGGGTTTGTCAAGAGGTACAAAATATTTTTTTTAAATAAGAGCCCCGCCCAATTTCCCTCAAAGGAATTTGATCAATCTTTCTTTTAGAATTGAAAAAGCTTCTTTGGGAGTAGAGGAGAAGGAGAAAATTCCAAGGTCTTCTTTAGAAATGGTCCCGTTTCTTTCAAGATCTTCGAAATTTATGATTTTCCGCCAGTATTCCTCTCCATACAGAAGGATGAAAGTCTCATTTCTGTCGATCTTATTTGTTTGAACAAGAGTAAGCGTTTCAAAGATCTCATCCAGAGTGCCGAATCCTCCTGGAAAGGCAATAACAGCTTTTGCTTCATACAACATCCAGAATTTTCGCATAAAAAAATAATGAAAAATAAAAGAAAGTTCAGAAGAGATATAATCATTAATGATTTGTTTCTCTGGCAAAGAAATATTCATTCCGATAGATTTCCCCCCAGCCCTGGAGGCACCCCGGTTGGCTGCTTCCATAATGCCCGGGCCGCCTCCTGTGCAGACAACGAAATTTTTCCCTTTTTTATCAAGCTTAATGGCCCATGTAGCCAGTTCATACGCAAGCTCCTCAGCTTCCCAGTAATACTTTGTCAAAAGAGAATCCTTCTTATCCGGATCAGCTTTTGAAGATCCAAGAAAAAATACCATACTGTTCACCTTAAAATCTTTCAGCCTGTCTAAAGGCTCAATATATTCACTTAATATCCTCAACGTTCGAGCCTCAGGGGAGTCTAAAAATGTCAAATTCTTAAAAGCAATTTTCGGTAGATCATTTTCTTTCATAGTAACCTCTTTAACCTGACTTATTCATAAAATATGCCGCCACCTTCATTTATCTTCAATAATATTAACATTGTGGCCCGATTTTCAGTAAAATAAAGACTATCACTTTGTTTATTGTATAATTTCTATCAAGTGTCGGCATTTTTTACCCT
>JAGLWV010000135.1 GCA_023133225.1 Candidatus Aminicenantota bacterium
ACTACAGCTTCATGGGCTGCGGCCTTGCCGCTACAGCAACCTCGACTCGTGAATAAGCCAGGTTAAATCTTTCGCATTAAAAAAATCAAAGTCTACACATTCTTATCACAATTGAAATAGATAGTAAATATAAAGCAAGCATTTCCAAATCCATTAGTGAAAAAGGTTTGCATTTTCATTATGAGAGTCCGGTGATCTCTCCATCATCCGTTATATTTATTTTTTCCGAGGCGGGGACCTTCGGCAAACCCGGCATGGTCATAACATCTCCGCAGTAAACAACAACAAAGCCTGCTCCGGAACTGAGGGAAGCATCGGTTACAATAACAGTGAAATCTCTGGGCCTGCCCAATGCTTCATCATCATCTGAGAGGGAATACTGCGTTTTGGCGAAACAAACGGGAAGATTTCCAAATCCTCTTTTTTCAATCCTGCGTATTTTCCTTCTTATTTTCCCTTCCATAGCAACTGAAGAAGCACCATAGATCTTTTGGGCGACAATCTCTATCTTATCCAGAAGAGGTATGTCCAGGGGATAAAGGAATTGGAACTCGTTTTTATCCTCTTCGATGGCTATTAAAAGCTCCTGAGCCAATTCCTCCCCACCTTGTCCCCCTTTGCCATAAACTTCACTCAAGGCAGCCCTTGCCTTTTCTCTCCGGCACAGGTCCAGGGCCCGGTCAATCTCTGCCTGTGTATCTGTAGGGAATTTATTCAAAGCAACGACAAAAGGAACTCCAAAAAACCGGAGGTTTTCTATGTGTTTTTGAAGATTTTCAAATCCCCGTTCCACGGCCTCCACGTTTTCTTCACTGACCTCATCCAGCTTGACTCCACCGTGAAGCTTGAGGGCCCTGAGAGTTGCCACAAGAACACAGGCATCAGGCGGAGGGATGTGTCCTGTCCTGACTACAATGTTAAAAAACTTCTCTGCTCCCAGTTCCGAGGCAAAACCTGTCTCTGTAACGACAATATCTGCCAGATCAAGAGCCATCCTGGTGGCAATAATGGAATTTGTTCCATGAGCAATATTGGCAAAGGGCCCACCATGGATAAGCGCAGGAGTTCTTTCTAAAGTCTGGACGAGATTCGGCTTTATGGCTTCTTTGAGAAGGGCGGCCATTGATCCTTCTGCCTTGAGTTCACGGGCAAAAACAGGCTCTTTCCCCGGAGAATAGCCGATAAATATGTTCCCCATTTTCTCCTTTAAATCTTTTAAATCTTTCGATAAGCACAAAATAGCCATGACCTCAGAGGCCGCTGTTATATCGAAACCTGTCTCTCGGGCAATTCCTCGAAGAGGACCTCCTATGCCAATGACTACTTCACGTAAAACGCGGTCATCCATATCCATAACTCTCTTCCAGGCTATCCTTCTACAGTCGAGAAGTCCGCAGACCCCATCAAAATGAAGGCGGTTGTCCACCATGGCCGCAAGGAGATTATGTGCTGCTGTAACGGCATGAATATCTCCCGTAAAATGAAGGTTGATGTTCTCCCGTGGTGCGACCTGGGCATACCCACCCCCGGTGGCTCCTCCTTTCATTCCAAATACAGGTCCGAGCGATGGCTCTCTCAGGGCTACGACCGCCTTTTTCCCCAACCGGCTCAACGCATCAGCCAAGCCGATAGACGTCGTGGTCTTCCCCTCTCCGGCCGGAGTCGGAGTCATGGCTGTGACCATAATCAGTTTACCTTTTTGACCCTCTTTTCTGCGGATATTTTCCGGGGAAACTTTGGCTTTATACTTACCGTATTTCTCTAAATGACCAACTTCCATTCCCAGTTTTTCAGCTATTTCCTCAATCGGCTTTATTCCTGCCTGATTAGCTATCTCCCTGTCGTTGAGCATTTTGACCTCCTCTTTCATTCAAGTTTACTTAGGGGGAGAGGATTTTACAAACTTATTCTCTTCACCCCTGGTCTCTCTTTTTGAAATTTTGATACATTACATCATAATCATCGATCAGCCCTTCATCGGCAAAGCTGAAATAGCGATTATTCCCGATTATGATGTGGTCCAACACTTTAAGTTGCATGACATCTGCTGCAAAAACAAGCTCTTTTGTGATCTCCCTGTCACTCAGAGAAGGTTCAGGATCGCCTGATGGGTGATTATGGATAAAAATCAAGGATGAAGCGTTACATTTCAGGGCTTCCTTCATGATCTCCCTGGGATATACGGCGCTTGAGTCTACCGTACCTTCAAATACAGTTTTCTCCTCTAGTATTTGGTTTTTTGAATCTAAAAACATGACCTTGAATTTTTCCCTTTTTAAATCCCTGAGCGCTTGATAAAGGTATTCAAAAACTTCTTTTGAAGAGTGACAGTAGGGCTTGTTCAACATTCTGTCTTTGAGAAAACGGCGGGAGACCTCCTGACTGAGTTTGAGTCCGAAAATATTATTGGGACCGATTCCCCTTATCTTTAAAAGCTCTTCGACTGGAGCCTCCAGGACTCCTCTCAAAGACTGGAATTTCTTCAGGGCTTCCCATGCCTGCTGTTTACAATCCCTTCGAGGTGTTCCCAGAGTCAAGAGGAGTTCAACGATCTCATAATCCAGGAATCCTTTGAGTCCCGCTTTTAAAAACTTCTCTCTGAGCCTCTCTCTGTGTCCCTGATCCCTCTGCACGTTTCGATTTTTATCTCTTGAAGAATTTTCCATAACTTCCCTCGTTCTTCTTTTATGACGAAAGAGAGACGAAAAGTTTCTCCTTGACCTTTTAAAATCAATAATATAATATTAATGTTACTGGAAAGGGAAGAGGCGATTCATTGTTTAGCTATAAGCATAAATTATGTAAAAGGAGATTATCAATGAAAAAAGCATTTATGAAGTTATTTCTCTTTTCAATCACTGTGATGCTTCTTGTCAGTCTTTCTTCTGCTGCTCAGATCCATTTAAAAAATGGCGTCGTGCTGAGAGGCGAAATAGTATCCAGCGATGAGAATTCTGTATTTTTTAACGAGCAGGACATGGGTCTGCTGAAGCTATCGAACGAGAAAATCCTTAAAATTGTAAAGAGGGAAGAAGTCAAGAAAGAAAAAACTTACTCCGCACCCCTGGAACTACAGGATGATTACTTTGACGCATATGCAAGAGATTTAAGAAGAAAGGGACCGATCAGCTTCTCTATCAGCGGAGGACTGAGCAATATTAACGGCGGGGATTTTAACGAAGCAATTCAAAGCATCAATGAAACATTTACAAGTCTTAGTGACCTTCTTCCCGATGCCATTTTAAGTATTGATTGGGAGGAAGTAAAGTGGATACCATCTTATAAAGGCGAATTGCTGCTTAATCTGTCACCTTTTCTTAGCATAGGTCTGGGCGGTGGATATTTGACCAAGACAAATCCAGGGATTTTGTCCTTCAGCTATGGAGATAGCTGGCTTGGAGATGACGCGGCGTCGGATTATCAATATATTTTCGAGGATGATTATATAGCAATAGACGCTGAGCATAAATTAACCTTTATTCCTCTGACTTTTAGTATTTATCTTTACGTTCCTATGGGCAATATGGCAGACTTTTTTATCACAGGAGGAGCTGGCTATTACCTGGGCAAGTTGGAAGCTACTCAGAATTACGCATCTGATTATGATTATCAAGAGGATTATTACGATAGTAGTGATACATATTTATTCAGTTATTATGACCGGTTTGCAATTGAAGGAACCAAAATATACGAAGCCACATGTAATACAATCGGGTATCATGCAGGCGCCGGCCTTGATATTAAGTTCTCACCAAATATGTCGTTAGTTATCGAAGGAAATTATAGATCTGTCACATTTAGCGAATGGGAAGGAACTGCAACTGATGATTGGGATTATTATATAAGAGATGGATTCACGGGTAGTTATTATGAGGCTACCGGAACTGAAAATGAGGAATTCGCAGGGAAACTATGGTATTACGAATCCGTTGATTCTCTCGGTGGAATCACTATGGGACAGATAGATTTGTTCGAAGTAGCGCCTGATCCTGACGATTATAGTAACATTCGTCTGGCAGAGATCAATCTAAATGGCTTTTCAGTAAGAGCAGGAATAAAAATCACCTTTTAATAAATCAGATTATTTTTTCTTCTGTGAGAAATACCCTAGTCTGTAGAGTCTGTCGACTTCCTTTATTTTAAGCCTCAAGAAAAAAACAAGGACACATACCGCAAGCCATATCCAGCCAACAAAAACATAGATATCTGTTGACTCTTTAATATTTTTCGGAGAGGGAACAATCTTCTCCTTTTCTTTTTCAGCTTGAGCGGTCTGGCTTTGTTCTTCTGGCGTATCCTGCTGCGCAAGATCATAGCCTGAAAAAAATGCCAGAAAGAAAACAAGCAGCAAAAGAAATGCTGGAGCAGGCTTCTTTCCTCTTATCATAAAAGACTCCAGACGGTCATCGCCACAGCAAAGACAATAAACACATAAGCAAAGAATGTTATGACTTTGCCCTTCTTCTCAGCCGGCTTATTGTCGATCACAGGGAGAAAAAAGAAAAGGATAACCGCGGCCAATATCAAAAGCACGACAATGGTATCTCCGTTTATAAAAAGAACCTTGGGGGGAAAGACTTTAAGAGTCTGGAATAAAAAAAGAAAATACCACTCGGGTCTCAATCCCTCGGGTGCAGGAGCCATCAAATCTGCTGTTTTTTCGAGCGAGGGGGGCAAAAAGATGGCCAACGTCATGAGAATCCCGAAAAGAAGGAGCCAGACGACCATCTCCCTGTAAATAAAGTTCGGCCAGAAAGGAAGCTCTTTCACCTTTTCCTTCTTACTTTCAACAGAGAGGGGAAGGCTCATCCCTAGCTTCTGGATAAGATAAACATGCACAGCGATGAAGGCAAAAATCAGAAGAGGAAGGATACTGACATGAAAGCTAAAAAAACGGGTCAGGGTATCTCCCGTGACGTCTTCACCACCTCTGAGAAATTTAGTCACCCAGACTCCCACATAAGGTACAGAACGGGGAATATCCGTTCCCACTTTGGTAGCCGACAGGGAAAGTTCATCCCAGGGCAGAAGATACCCGGTAAAACCAGAGGCAAGGGTAAAAACAAGAAGGAAAACTCCGCTCATCCAGGTGAACTCCCTGGGCCTGCGATAGGACTTGGCGATCCAGATACTGAGAAGATGAATAAAGACAAAAGCTATCATAAAAGACGCCGACCAACTGTGGATCGAACGAATAATCCAGCCCAGGGGTACTTCTGTCATTATCCGGGCGACACTCTGGTTGGCTCCTTCCAGGGTAGGCTTATAATAAAAGGCGAGCATAAATCCTGTAACAACCTGAATGGCGAAAAAGAGAAGAATGGCACTCCCCGTATAATACCACAGGGAATGTCTGTGCTGAGGAACCATCTTTTTCCTTAAAAATCCGGCTATGCTTGAAATGCCCAAGCGTTCATCAAACCAAAACCGAATTTCTGTTTTCATGTTCCCCATACTTATTCCACACTTTTTTTTGTAATGATCAACTCTTCTCCTTCTCTATTTACGGTGAGTTGTCGGAGAGGATTAGGAGGAGGCCCACCGATATTGACTCCGTTTTCATCGTACCAGCCATCATGGCAGGCACAGAAAAATTTTTTCTTGTCAGGAAGATAGACGACATTGCAATCCAGGTGAGTGCAGACCGCCACAAAAGCCTGGTAGCTGCCGTCAGCTCTCTTCTTTAACATGCCAGGTTTTGTTCCCCATGAAAAATTTCTTACCGAGCCAGGCTCCATGTCTTCAAAATCCGAGAAGGGCAGAACAACTTGGTCCGGTTCCCTGGTTGGAGGAAAACAAAACTTGAGGGCAGGATACAAAAAAGAGGCCAGGAAAGCCCCAGCCCAGCCACCGAGGAGACCATTTAAAAATTGGCGGCGCGTGAAAAAGGAATGCTTCAGCTTCATCGTTTAAACCTAAAAATCCGTTTAACCTTTTCAACAACCAATTTTCTTCTCAAGGCCTCAATCCCATCTGCCGGCCTTACATTTTTCGGGCAAACCTCATTGCATTTAAAAATTGTATCACATCCCCATACTCCACCTTCAGTGTTTACCCTTGACCAGTTCGAGAAAGGCCTTTTATCCCTGGGATCTTTGACAAACCGGTAGAGCTTAGCAAGCGCAGCCGGTCCCAGGTACCGCTCATCCCTTGAAGCTACCGGACAAGCGCTGTAGCAACATCCGCACATGATGCAGTTGATATACTGGAATATCTTTTCCATCTCTTTCTCTTCGATGCGATAACCTTCCTCGGAAAGGCCTCCTTCTGTCTGTATATAGGGTTCAATTTTACTCATGGCCTCAAAAAAAGGTTCCATATCCACCAGCAGGTCTTTCTGTATCTCCAGATTGGGGAGAGGCTCTATGACAATGAGTGAAGATTCGAACATCTCAAGCTCTGTCCGGCAGGCCAGATCAAACTTTCCGTTAATCACCATGGCACAAGAACCGCATATAGCCTCACGGCAGCTATATCTGAAAGAAAGGGTACAATCCTGTTCATTCCGGATGTCCATCAGGGCTTCAAGCACCGATTTTTTCTCCTGAGTTTGATAGATGAAATCCTGAAAGAATGGATACATGTCCTTTAAAGGATCATACCTCATTATTCTAAAAATATATTCCATGTCAGTATTTTCTCTCTACTGGCTTGTATTTATTTATAGTCACACCTTTATAGCTGACTTGAGGCTCTCCCTCCTTCCATGTGACCAGGGTATGTTTGAGCCAGTCCCTGTCATTTCGCTTTCGAAAATCAAGGCGAAAATGGGAGCCTCTGGTTTCTTCCCTGTTCAATGCCCCTAAAGTGATGACCTCTGTTAAATCCAGCATGGATTCAAACTCAAAGATATTCACAATCTCCTGACTGTAGCGGAGGCAGCTTCCGGAAATATTAACTCGCTTGTAATCCTCTCTTAATGCCCGGATTCGTTCCAGAGCTTCAGTTAAATCTCTTTTTTCCCTGAAAATCCCAACTTTATCACTCATGATGGCTTTTAATCTGATTAACAGCTTGTGAACCTTTTCTCCTGAATCCTTATTCATCCACTCCTCAACTCTCCTTTTTACTTTCAGCGCTTCATCGAGGAGAATCTTTTCGCTGTCGCCGGTTTCCTCGCATTCTTTGACATAATTCGAAGCTTCTTCCCCCGCAATTCTTCCGAAAACGACTGTATCCAGAAGGGAGTTTCCTCCAAGACGATTTGCCCCATGAATACTCATACAGGCGCATTCTCCCGCAGCATAGAATCCTTCTACACAAGAAGCACATTTCTTATCAACATCAATGCCGCCCATGGAATAGTGCTGGGCCGGCTGAATGGGGATAGGTGTCTCTACAGGGTCGAGCCCGGCAAAGTCTATACAGATCTCCCGGATACCGGGAAGTCTCTTTTTGATCTTCGCCTCCCCTAAATGCCTCAGATCCAGATGCAGACACTGGCCCTCAAAACCGTTCCCCTTATCGATCTCTGTCTGGATGGCTCGAGCCACGATGTCTCGGGGAGCAAGTTCCATGGCTGAGGGAGCATAATCAGCCATAAATCTCTCTCCCTTGTTATTGACCAGGTAACCCCCTTCTCCCCGTGCTCCTTCTGTAATCAAAATATTTTTCCCGTAAAGAGACGTGGGATGAAACTGGACAAATTCCATATCCTTCAGTGGGACTCCCCCCCTGTAAGCTATTCCGATGCCGCTTCCGTGATTGATATAAGCATTGGTGGTTCGTTGATAGACTCTCCCGTAGCCGCCGGTGGCAAAGATAACAGAGCGGGCCTTGACGGGCATGATTTCACCTTTAGTTAAATCATAGACGACAACTCCCAGGCATTTTCCGTCCCTTACTACGAGTCTGGTTACCAGCCACTCGTTATAAAACCTGACCTGCTTTTTGATAGATTGTTCGAAAAGAGTATGAAGGATAACCAACCCGGTCCTGTCGGCTGCGTAGCATGTTCTGGGAAAACCTGCTCCGCCAAAGGGTCTCTGGGCGATCACTCCACCTGGAAATCGGCTAAAAGGAACACCCAGATGCTCCAACTCATAAATTGCAGTGATGGCCTTCTCGCACATCAATTCTGCAACATCCTGATCAGCAAGATAGTCACTTCCCTTAATCGTATCAAAGGCATGGCTTTCCCAGCTGTCATCTCTTCCATCCGGAGTGTTTCCTAAAGCGGCATTTATCCCTCCCTGGGCAGCAACAGAGTGGGAGCGAAGGGGATGCACTTTGGATATGACGGCGACTTTAAGTTGAGGGTCACTGGATAATGCGGCAGCCAGCCCTGCCAATCCACCCCCAACAACAAGGATGTCCTGACTTATCATTCAATAATTCCTGGTGTAGTAAACGATAAGTAATAAAGCGCTCAAAACAAATCCGAGACCAGTAAAAATCCAAAAGAGCAATTTTTCTTTTCGAAGCCCGAGATCGATGATTATCGTCCTCAAGCCATAGAGAGCATGATATACAACAGAAATAATCAGGAGAGTATCTATAAAGGGATTCGTGTGAAGAACAAGAGCCCAATCTGGTTTTTGTCCTTTAGTCATCAGAAAGAAGGCGGTTAAAATTTTAACCCCCAGGAGGAGAATAAGCATGAGCCCGCTGACACGATGGAAAACCCATATAAACATCAAACGACCTCCTTCTTGGAAAGATATATTACATTAAAGTCAAAAAGGAATGTCAAGAGAAAGAGGAGAAATCATTTTCAAATCCGTAATTGGAGTAGGTTTTGGGGGATGGATTCGTTCCCCATAAGATTTTTAATGCCATTCTCCATTCGCTCTTCTCGG
>JAGLWV010000136.1 GCA_023133225.1 Candidatus Aminicenantota bacterium
TAGAAAAAGAGGGAATAAAAAGAGGGAAAAATCTGGCTTCTCAGGCAGATGGAATACTTCTTCTCTTTGATGCTTCCCAAAAGGAGACTCCAGAAGATTTAAGACTGATTAAAAAATTCAAAGATAAAAAGACAATCTTTCTTTTCAACAAAATTGACCTTCCTCAGAAAATGAATAAAGTGAAGGTGCAAAACGAGGGAAAATCACAGACAGCGCTTGAAATATCTGCTCTAAAAGGAATAAACAACGACAAGCTTAAAGAGATGATCCATGATCTCTTTGTTCCAAACCAGAAACAAGAGGAAGAGGTTGTTCTTCATTTACGGCAAAAACTCATTCTGGAAGATATCTCGAATTGCTTAACCGAAGCACAGCGACTCCTTGAAGGAGGCCATCCTGAAGAAGTTTATTCCGAAGAGATCAGAAAATCTATCCCTTTAATCGGCCAGCTTACCGGAGAAATTCGTACAGATGATATCATCGAAGATATATTCAGCAGGTTCTGTGTAGGAAAATAGGATAAAAATGAACTCTACAGAGGAATATGATGTTTTAATCATTGGCGCAGGCCATGCCGGCTGTGAAGCGGCCTGTGCCACAAGCACTATGGGATTGAAGACCTGCCTTGTCACAATTCATCTTGAAACTGTCGCCCAGATGTCCTGCAATCCGGCCATAGGAGGGCTGGCTAAAGGGCATCTGGTCCGGGAAATAGACGCATTAGGGGGGCTCATGGGCCTCCTTGCCGATGAGACAGGCATACAGTTTCGGCTGCTGAACCGAAGTCGAGGAGGGGCTGTTCAGGCACCCCGGGCTCAATCTGACAAGGCCTTTTACAGACTAACCATGAAAAACTGGCTGGAAAAAATACCGAATTTAACGCTTTTCCAGGGGATTGTGACAGAAATCCTCATAAAAAATAACAAAACATTCGGAGTTTTGACCCTGGAAGGAAACCGCTTGCTTTCCAATGCTGTTATTCTCACCCCAGGGACATTCTTAAAGGGAGTTATCCATATGGGCCTTCACAGTTATTCAGCGGGAAGAGCCAACGAACCAGCCTCAGTAGAGCTGGCTGAAAACCTGAAAAAAATAGGGCTGAAAACATTCCGCCTGAAAACAGGAACGCCTATGAGGCTCCATAAAGACACTATCGATTGGCGCCAATTCAAACCCCAGCCAGGCGATGAAAAGCCGATTCCATTCTCTTTCCGTACGCAAAAGAAACTGGAAAATAAAATTGTCTGCTATATTGGATATACAAATCAAAAAACACATGAAGTTATCAGGAATAATCTGGATAAATCCCCTCTGTACAGCGGAAAAATAACAGGGATCGGGATTCGTTACTGCCCTTCAATCGAGGACAAAGTCGTAAAATTTCCCCATCACCAAAGACATCAATTCTTTCTCGAACCCGAAGGACTGGAGACAGCAGAAATCTACGTTAACGGTGTCTCGTCCAGCCTTCCTCTTGAAGTTCAGAAGGAAATCCTGAGAAGTATTCCAGGGCTTGACCAGGCAAAAATGTTCAGGCCTGCCTACGGCATAGAATATGACGCTGTTCTTCCAACACAGCTCTATCACACTCTGGAAACAAGACATATAAAAAATCTCTATCTTGCCGGCCAGATAAACGGCACTTCTGGCTATGAAGAGGCCGCTGCCCAGGGATTGATGGCGGGCATAAATGCAGCGTTGAAAATAAAAGGGGGAAAACCTTTTCTCCTCAACAGACACGAAGCCTACATAGCTGTACTTATTGACGATCTCATAACGAAAGGTGTCGAAGAACCCTATCGCCTCTTCACTTCCCGGGCAGAATACAGGCTTCTCCTTCGGATAGACAATGCAGACAAAAGGTTAACTCCCCAGGGATTCAAGCTCGGACTCATTAAAGAAAAAGACTATGAGGCTTACCAGAAGAAACAGGAGAAAATTAAAAAAGCGATGCACTTTCTCCAACAAGAAAAAATGATGAACGAAAAAAGGGAAAAGATATCGCTGAAAGATTTTCTAAAAAAACCTGAAGTGCACTTTAAAAATGTGGTAGAATATAAAAAATTTAACGAGAGACTATCAGATGAAGAAATACGCCATGTCGAATCAGAAGTGAAATACGAGGGCTATATAAAAAAACAGGATAAAGAGATTGCCAGAATCAGAAAAGTTGATGGAGAAAAAATCCCTGAAAGTACAAATTTCAGAGAAATCCCCGGTTTCACCAGGGAAGTGATAGAAAAATTGGCAAAATCCCGGCCTAAAAATATAGGAGAAGCAAAAAAAATCCCGGGCATGACCCCCGCAGCTGTTGTCAACCTGCATATTTACTTAAAGTGCCAGAGGGGAAAAAATCACAAAAAGTGAAGTGTTCCACGTGAAACACTAAAGGATTAGGAAGAAGCTCATGGCTCATAGGAAGAGGATTAAGGGATAAGGATTAAGGATTAAAGAAGAAGCTCATGGCTCATAGGAAGAGGATTAAGGGATAAGTAATGAACAAAGTCATAGCCATCGCTAATCAAAAAGGCGGAGTTGGAAAAACGACTACGGCAATTAACCTCGGTGCCTCTTTAGCTTTAATCAGCAGAAGAGTCCTGATCGTGGATTTTGACCCCCAAGGAATGGCTACCATTGGACTGGGAAAGAAAAAGGAAGCACAAAAGGGGATCTACCAGGCTCTCATGAACGGCCAATACATGATGGATAGCATTCAGCCTGCGGAAATCGACAACCTTTACATCTGCCCCTGTTCTCCCGAGCTATCCGGGGCAGAAGCAGAACTTTATTCAATGGAAAAGAGAGAAAAGAAGCTTCGAGAGGCCTTGAGCCAAATAAAAAAATTCTATCATATCATCCTTATCGATTGCCCCCCTTCTTTGGGTTTTCTAACCATCAATGCTCTAACGGCTGCCGATTCAGTCCTTATTCCTGTTCAATGCGAATTTTTCTGTATGGAAGGCATTCCGGAGCTCCTTCGAATATTTGATGAAGTGCGCACCTATCTCAATCCTTCTCTTTCTATAGAGGGAATTCTGCTGACCATGTATGATGAACGTACAAACCTCTCTAAACAGGTAGCCGAAGAAATCAGGCATTCTCTTAAAGGAATCATATATGATGTCATTATTCCTCGAACAGTCCGACTTGCCGAAGCTCCCAGTTTCGGTAAGCCGATTTTTCTCCATGATATAAAATCAAAAGGGGCTGAAGCCTATCTTAACTTAGCTCAGGAGATGCTCGAAAAATGAAAAAGAAAGCTTTAGGAACAGGCTTAAAGGCTTTTATTCCTGCAGAGTATGGGATCTTGAAAGACGAAGCGTACGCCGAATTGGATATTGAACAGATCAAGCCAAACCCTCTACAACCGAGGCAGAAATTCAACAAGGAATCCATCGATGAGCTTGCTCGTTCGATCAAAGAATCAGGAGTTCTCCAGCCAATTATCGTTGCTCCAGATGGAAAAACTTACAAAATAATTGTCGGAGAACGCAGGTGGCGTGCGGCTCAAAAAGCGGGCCTAAAAAAAATCCCTTCTCTCATCCGTCCCATGCCCAAGATGCAGCAACTTGAAACCTCCCTTGTAGAAAACCTTCAGAGGGAAGATCTCAATCCTCTAGAAATTGCCTTGTCCTACCAGAAATTGACTCAAGAGCTCAACTATACTCAACAGGAAACCGCGGAAAAAGTGGGAAAAGACAGAACTTCTGTGGCCAACTATCTGCGCCTTCTCAAACTTCCGAATGAGATCCAGGATAATCTGGCGGCTGGGAATATTTCCATGGGACATGCCAGAGCTCTGCTTTCACTGGAGAGCCCAGAGCTTCAAATTTCTCTTTACCGGCGGATCATCCAAGAAAACCTTTCTGTGCGAGCAGTGGAAAAGCTGATTCATAAACACAAAAAGAGCCCTCCACGCCAAAAAAGCCGTAAAGCAGATGCCGACCTCATGGCTCTTCAAGAAGATTTTATCAGGCTGCTTGGAACAAAAATATCCATTTCTGGAAACCAAAACAAAGGGATTATAAAGATCCATTATTTCTCAATGGACGATTTAAACAGGATCTATGAAAAAATCAAAGGAGGAACTCGATGAAAGAAATGAAAGAAAAGAAGAAGGCATTTGATGAAAATCAGATCACAGGTTTTTTCGATAAAGAAACAAAAATAAAAGGTGATTTAAGTTTCAAAGGTGCTTTCCACATCGATGGGCACTTCATAGGAAAAATAAACTCAGAATCTGTCCTTATTATCGGGGATAACGGAAAAGTTGAAGCAGACGTCACGGTAGGCCATCTCATTGTCAACGGCGAAATCAAGGGCAACGTCCAAGCCAAAAATAGGATTGAAATCCA
Source organism: Candidatus Aminicenantota bacterium (assembly GCA_023133225.1). Taxonomy (GTDB): domain Bacteria; phylum Acidobacteriota; class Aminicenantia; order Aminicenantales; family Aminicenantaceae; genus JAGLWV01. Next base: position 4,356 of record JAGLWV010000136.1, read on the forward strand.
CTCTACCGGAAGAGTCATTGGTACAGTTGTAACCCCTACATTAGTGGTGGAGGAAGGAGCATTTCTTGAAAGCAACTGTCAAACGACAGATACTATTCCCCCACCAATGTCTGAAAAAAAAGCTGTTGAGAAAAAAGTATTTTCGCCTGCGCCTGAAAAAGAAGCTGTTGAGGATGAAGTTTCCCCTTCAACGCCTGAAGACAAAGTGGATACGGATTATTAACCTTGAAGCAAGCGACCGCTGTCATCCCGGTCCGATACCAATCTCGGAGATTCCCGGGGAAGCCTTTGGCCCTTATTCAAGGAAAGCCTCTGGTCCAAAGAGTGTATGAGCGTGCACAAAAGGCAAAGCACGTCAATCGAATCATCATCGCCACCGATGATAAAAGAATCTATCAGACTGCTGAAAACTTTGGAGCCGAGGTCCGGATGACTTCCCCTTCACATCATTCTGGCACTGACAGGGTTGCCGAAGTAGCCAAAGAAATTAAATCTCCCATCATCATAAATATCCAGGGGGATGAACCTCTCTTGAAAGGAGAGGTGATAGATTCTCTTGTTGTTGCTTTGCAGGATAATACCATTCCCATGGCAACTCTTGCAGCCAGAATGAATGACCTCAGCCTCTTGAACGAAAAGAATATTGTCAAGGTCGTTTCAGATGCAAATGGCTTCGCCCTTTATTTCTCTCGCTCTCCTCTTCCTTTTCAAGCTTCCGATTATTTCTTGCAGCACATAGGAATTTATGGCTATCAAAAGGATTTTCTTCTGGCTTTTAGCAAGATGCAGCCTTCAAGGCTAGAGAAGACAGAAAAATTAGAACAGCTCAGGGCTCTGGAGAATGGCTATAAAATAAAAATCATTGAAACCCAACTTCATTCCTTGAGTGTTTCCTCACCTCAGGATATAATCAAGGTGGAAAATTTACTGAAAAAAAAGAACGATGATTAAATTTATTTTCATCACAGGCGGAGTCCTTTCAGCCCTGGGAAAGGGAATTGCAGCGGCTTCTATCGGAAGACTGCTGGAAAGCCACCGGTACAAAATAACTCTCCAAAAATTCGATCCCTATATTAACGTGGATCCAGGCACTATGAATCCATTCCAGCATGGAGAGGTCTATGTAACCGATGACGGCGCTGAAACAGACCTCGATCTGGGACACTATGAACGATTCACCTCTACTCAAACGAGTAAGGCGCATAACTGGACCTCCGGTAAAATTTATGAATCTATCATAAAAAAAGAACGCAAGGGAAAATACCTGGGAAAAACAGTTCAGGTTATCCCCCATGTCACCGATGAAATAAAAAAAGCTTTTTATGCCGCAGCCGATGAAAATGATATTGTTATCGTTGAAATTGGCGGCACTGTCGGAGATATTGAAAGCCAGCCTTTCCTTGAAGCAACACGACAGATGAGGCTCTCCCTGGGGAAAGAAAACACACTGTTTATCCACCTGACTCTTGTTCCTTTTATCAAGACATCCGGGGAACTCAAAACAAAGCCCACTCAGCACAGCGTCCGGGAGCTGCGGGCAATAGGAATCCAGCCTGATATTATCCTCTGCCGTACGGACAGAGTCCTCTCCCAGAATATAAAGGCTAAAATCTCGCTCTTTACAAATGTTCCCCTGGAAGCAGTTATCACAGCCAAGGATGTGGACAATATCTATGAGATTCCCCTCCTTTTTGCACAGCAAGGACTGGATAGCATTATATTGAAGGAACTGAATCTCCCCAAGAAAAAAAGGGATCTTGCCCCCTGGAAAGCACTGGTAGACGGGATGAAAAAATCTCGTGGCACAGTCAATATTGCCCTGGTAGGAAAGTATGCAGGACTTCAAGATTCCTATATGAGTTTAAATCAGGCCCTCTATCACGGGGGAATAGCTCACCGGCTTAAGGTCAAGATATCCTGGCTGGAAGCCGAGGATCTGGAAAAAAAGAAAGTTGAAGAATCTTTAGGAAAAGCAGACGGGATTCTGGTCCCAGGGGGATTTGGTGTAAGAGGAATCGAGGGCAAAATCAAGGCCGTTACTTACGCCAGAAAGCACAGAGTTCCCTTTTTCGGCATATGTTTGGGCATGCAGGTTGCAACTATTGAATATGCTCGGAATACCGCCTCTCTCCGCAAGGCTAACAGCACAGAGTTTGATGCGAAAACTCCCCATAAAATATTCTTCAAATGGAGGGAATTGAAGGGGATCCATGACATGGGAGGCACTATGAGGCTGGGCCGGTATTTGTGTCATCTTGAAAAAGGCTCTCTTGCTGAAAAGACTTATAAAAGAGTGAATATTTACGAGCGTCACCGCCATCGGTATGAATTCAATCCTGAATACGAAGAAATATTGATTAAAGCAGGTCTTTTCATTTCGGGAAAAAACCCTGAACATAGCCTTGTTGAAATTGTAGAAATAAAGGACCATCCCTGGTTTCTTGGGTGTCAGTTCCACCCGGAGTTTAAGTCGAAGCCCTTAAAACCGCATCCTCTTTTTAAATCCTTTATTGGAGCAAGTTATGCCTATCATTGCCAGAAAAATCACCATAAATAACAAAACCCAAATCGGTGGAACCAATCCCTTTTTCTTGATCGGGGGTCCATGTGTCATCGAAAGTCAGGATCATGCCTTTTTCATGGCCAAAGAAATAAAGGAGATATGCGAAAATCTCAAAATTTCCTTTATCTTTAAGGCTTCCTATGACAAAGCAAACCGTTCTTCCCTCACATCTTTTAGAGGGCCCGGATTGGAGCAAGGATTGGAGATCCTGGGCTTTATCAAAAATGAGCTTGATATTCCTGTTCTCTCTGATGTTCATGAAACGAACCAGGTTGAAAAGGCTGCTGAGGTCTTGGATATTATTCAAATCCCGGCTTTTCTTTGCCGTCAGACAGATTTAATCTCCGAGGCTGCCAAAACTCAAAAAGCCCTTAATCTTAAGAAAGGACAGTTCTTATCTCCTTATGAAATGAAAAATGCCGTGGAAAAAGTCCTCGATCAAAAAAATGAAAATATCATCCTCACAGAAAGGGGAACCTCCTTTGGCTACAATAGCTTGGTCTTTGATGTCCGTTCCATTCCGATCATGAAGAGATGGGGATTCCCTGTGGTCATCGATGCTTCCCACAGCGTTCAAAAGCCCGGGGGCGAGGGAAGCTCTTCAGGAGGGGATGCTGAATTCATTCCCTCTGTGGCAAAAGCCGGGATTGCCGTCGGTGCGGACGGGGTCTTTCTCGAGATCCATGACAATCCTGCGCAGGCGCTTTCAGACAGGCATAACTCATTGAATTTAAAAGAATTACAGAATCTTCTGAGCTCTCTTCTTCATCTCAAAAAAGCAAGCGATAGGAATAACGATCCCCTTAAGGTATAATAAAAAACCATGACCAGAGAAGATATCCTTCGAACAGGAAAAAATGTCCTGAACAGAGAGGCAAATGCAGTCAAAACCTTGGCCTCCAAGCTGGATGAAAACTTTGTTAAAACAGTCGAGCTCCTTTCCAAGATAAAAACTCGAGTTATTGTAACGGGGATGGGAAAATCAGGCCTTATCGCCCGGAAGATTGCCGCCACACTGTCAAGCTGCGGCACTCCAGCCATGTTTGTCCATCCTGCTGAAGCCGGCCATGGAGATCTCGGCATGATTCTCAAGGAAGATGTTCTCATCGCCATTTCCCACAGCGGAGAGACAAAAGAGATCGTTGGTCTGCTGGATGCATTCAAAAGGGCCGGAATTAAACTCATTTGCATCACGGGCAATAAAAAATCTAAACTCGCTAAATACAGCGATATCGTTTTGGAGACAAAAGTTGAAAAGGAAGCAGAACCTTACAGCTTGGTGCCCACAGCCAGTTCCACCGCTGCCCTCGCTCTGGGAGATGCAATCGCCATCTCTTTAATGAAAAAAAAGGGATTCAAAGAGGAAGACTTTGTATTCGTCCATCCCAAGGGGCAAGCCGGGAAAAAGCTTCTCAAAATTAAGAATTTAATGCATAAAGGAAGACAGATCGCAAGAGCCTTTCAAGACGTCCCGATGAAAGATGTCCTTGAAGAAATGTCCAAGAAAAAATTAGGGATGGCCTGTGTGATAGACCGCGAGGAAAACCTTGTGGGAATCATAACCGATGGTGACCTGAGACGGTTGCTCCAAAAATACGGAAAAAATCTTCTGCAAAAAACAGCCCTAGACTGCATGACTCCAGATCCTCTCACCATCGACAAAGACGATCTCGCCACAAAAGGCCTTAATCTCATGGAAGAGAACAAAATCACATCCTTAATCATCAAGAATAAAAAGGGAGAAATCGAGGGGATCATCCATCTGCATGACCTCTGGCGCACGGAGATGTTCTGATGAAGGATAAAGAGCGAGCGTCGAGAATCAAAATGATCATCATGGATGTCGACGGTACTCTCACTGACGGGAGCCTGCTCATCCTTCCCGACGGGGAAGAACTCACATCCTACAATGTTAAAGACGGGACAGGCATTCTGCTTGCCCGCGTGGCAGGTCTAAAGACAGGCATCATAACCGGAAAAACATCAAAATCCCTGGAAAAAAGGGCTGAAAAGTTGAAGATCGAGGAAATATACCAGGGAATCCTGGACAAAAAAAAGATTTTATCTAAAATTCTGGAGGAAAACAACCTCGATCCCGACCAGATTGCCTATATTGGAGATGACCTTGGAGACCTTGAAGTCATCAAATCGGTGGGACTGGCAGGGGCTGTAGCTGATGCCCATCCAGAGATCAAGAAACACAGCCATTTTATCTGCAAAAACGCAGGAGGGAAAGGAGCCGTAAGGGAGTTCATCGAATTTATTCTTGAAGCCCAGAATAAATGGCAGACGATCGAAGAAAATTTTAAAGATTTTTTTAACAAAAAAGAGCAGATATAAAGCATTTGATGATTGCTAACCTGGATTATTCACAAGTCGAGGTTGCCGCAGCGGCGAGGCCGCAGCCCATGA
>JAGLWV010000137.1 GCA_023133225.1 Candidatus Aminicenantota bacterium
TCGCCCGTAGGGTAAAAAATGCCGATAGAAAGCAAAAAAATGAACACAAAAAACAATGCGATTCCCTTGATCTATTGAAAAATCATGCTAGTGTGAGGGTATCATACTATTAAATATTAGTATCGGCAGTTTTTATAAATAATTCAGGTTAATTTTTCATCCGAGGGAGGGAAAAATGAGAATCAAACCGGAAATATTCAGGCAGTATGACATCAGAGGAATTGTTGACAAAGATCTGACCCCGGAGACCGTTGAATTACTAGGCAAAGGAATAGGCACCTATTTTCGCCGGCACGAAAAAAAAGAAGTCGCTCTGGGAAGAGATTGTCGACTCAGCTCTCCCATCTTTTCCGAGGCTTTATCCAGGGGCCTCCATTCAACAGGATGTGAGCTCGTAGACCTGGGTATTATCCCAACCCCTCTCCTTTACTTCGCCATATACGACAAAAAAATAGAAGCCGGAGTGATAATCACCGGCTCTCATAATCCTCCAGAGTACAATGGTTTTAAAATGATGGTGGGAGAGGAAACGCTCTATGGGGAGGCAATCCAGGACATACTGGCTATCATTCAAGAAAATAAATTCATAGAAGAAGAAAGCACTTCCAGAAGAGAATACAACATCATTCCAGAATACCAGGATTTTGTTGTGAATAATATCAGACTCGAAAAAAAACTGAAGGTGGTCCTGGATGCCGGAAACGGAACAGCCGGTGTTGTGGCTGTTCCTATTTTTAAAAGATTGGGATGTGAGGTCATCAGCCTCTACTGTGAGATGGATGGCACCTTCCCCAACCATCATCCTGACCCAACTCTGCCTAAAGATCTCGAGGACCTCATCAAAAAAGTAAAGGAGTCAAAAGCAGATTTTGGCGTGGCCTACGACGGCGACGGAGACAGGCTCGGCGCCATTGACGATGAGGGAAACATCATCTGGGGTGACCATCTCATGGTTTTCTTCTCCCGCGACATTCTTCCTTCAAATCCCGGAGCTACTATTATTTCAGAAGTGAAAGCCTCGAAAGTTCTTTATGATGAGATTGAAAAATTAGGCGGCCGGCCTATCATGTGGAAAACCGGCCACTCTCTCATTAAGAAAAAGATCAAGGAAGAAAATGCCCTTCTAGCCGGAGAGATGAGCGGTCACATCTTCTTCGCTGACAGATACTTCGGTTTTGACGACGCCATCTATTCATCTGCCCGTCTCCTGGAACTTCTCTCCCGATCCGGGAAAAAGCTCTCCCAGATGCTTGCTGAGCTTCCCAAAACTTACCATACTCCCGAGATCAGGATTTACGCCTCGGATGAGGTTAAATTTAAAATAGTGGAAGAAGCTAAAAAAGAGCTCTCTCAAAAGTATCCCATCCTCGACATTGACGGGGTCAGGGCGATCTTTCCCAAGGGATGGGGCCTGGTCCGGGCTTCTAATACCCAGGAAATCCTCGTCCTTCGTTTCGAAGGGGATACAGAAGAAGCGCTGAAGGCCATAGAAAGAGAAATAAGACAAATTGTTGAAAACGCTATAAAAAGGTTAGACCTGACTTGATTCTACCGGAGAACGGTCTCTCAGGAAGCTGTTGGGACTTTCCTGGATTCTTTTCGGACACACGTTCAGATCAGCCGCAGAAAAAAAGGGGGACAGTGAAAAAAAAGGGGACAGAAAAAAAGGGGACAGGCTACTTTTTTATTAAAAAGTTGCCTGTCCCCTTTTTTTCTTTTATTCCTGTCCCCTTTTTTTCTTTCTTGCCTGTCCCCTTTTTTTTATGGAAAAGAAATATTCTTTACTTTCTCCATTATAATGAATAACTTAACCTATTCTTAAAAGGAGACTAAAATGGATACTCGAGCGGTTATCATAGCAGGAGGTGCCGGCACGAGATTCTGGCCATTAAGCCGGAAGAAAAGGCCCAAGCAGTTTCTCCCTATTGTGAGCGACAAAACAATGATCGAGGAAACAGTCCACCGCCTTTTGCCCCTGATACCGTCGAGCAATATATTCACCATTGCCAGCTCCGAACTGACTCAAGAAATAAAAAATCTTCTTCCTGAGCTCCCCGAAGACAATCTCATGGTAGAACCGCAGGGAAAAAATACAGCCCCCTCTCTGATGCTGGCTACAGCCCGGATATATCTTCAGAATCCCAAGGCTGTAGTAGCCTGCTTGCCCGCTGACCATCTCATAAAAGACACATCTGCGTTCCTCAGAAAGCTGGAGGCAGGAGTTTCAGCCGCCGCCGGGGGAGAACCCCTCATTACTTTTGGAATCCCTCCTACGTATCCTGCCACCGGATACGGCTATATCCAATTTTCCCATGAAAATCCTGTAAAAATTCAGGCTGAATCTTTTTATTCTGTCCAGGAATTTAAGGAAAAACCAGAATATGAGCAGGCCCGCACTTTTGTAGAAAAGGGAAATTACTATTGGAACTCTGGCATATTTATCTGGCAGGCAGATGTTTTTGCCCAAAAACTCGGTCAATATGCTCCCTCCATGTTTCCTTACTGGGAAAAGATTCTCGATGCCCTCAAAAACGATGATGAGAATAAAATTGTGTCGATATTTGAAGACATTCCTTCCATATCCATCGATTACGCCCTGATGGAGAAGGCAGAGGGTGTATTGATGGGCGAGGGAGATTTCGGCTGGTCCGATGTGGGGGCATGGTCTTCCTTAGCGGATATCTGGCCTCAAGATCAAGAGGGAAATGCTATAAGAGGGAAGACAATTATTCTGGATTCCCAGAATTGCCTCGTCTATAATCCCGATAAATTAACAGCCCTTGTAGGGCTTAGGGACCTCATTGTGGTCGATACCGGAGACGCCCTCCTTATCGCTCACAAGAGCCAGGACCAGAAAGTGAAAGACCTCGTCGAAAAAATCAAAAAGACGGGCAAAGTTGAATATCTATAGAAGATCTTTCCTTTAGGAATACAAGTGCATTTTCTGAAATGACGAGTTTTTTCAAAGATCTCTCTTGATTTTCAGGCACATCTTCCTTTGGGAAGAAGGGGACGCCCCCTTTTTTCACCTAACTCAGCACGCATTAGATAGGGTCTACTGAAAAAAGCAAAAACATCCATTAACTTCTTGATAATATTAT
>JAGLWV010000138.1 GCA_023133225.1 Candidatus Aminicenantota bacterium
AGCCTGCTGTCCCCTTTTTTTTCTTTTTTTTCCCCTTTTTTTTCAAATGGTTTTTACCCTGCGTGTATTTCTTGAAGAAAAACAGTCTATAAGCCAGTTTCCAGCCCTTCAGATTGTGCAGCTTTTTTTAGTCTATTATCAGAACATGAGAAAATAAGAGTTAGAGAACTGCTTTTTTTCAAGAATAGTGCGGATGCAAGATGAAGCGCATCAAATCCCCGTAAACCATATTTCTCGGAAAGATTTCCGGCAGATCTAACTACATCCTCTGATAAATTCAAGCCAAAATAATTTTCCCAATCGCTGTCTAAATCCGCGATGATCTGTCTGTATGCTTTTACATGAATGCCTTTTTCTCTGAATATTCTGGCAAATGCAGCTCTTGTCTCGGCGTACGAAATTATTGAAGTTGTGATGACTTCACAACTTTCTACCAATCCTCTTATTTTTTCTGAGTTTTTCTCCTGCACATAAAGTTTGACTATATCACTTGTATCAAGATAAAGAATCATCTTCTATCTTCTACTACAATCTCTGAGATGGGTTTTCCTGAAATTTTAGCCAGACGCTCTGAACCCTTAGGTTTCCCTCCTTTCCACGAGCCTATTCCTTTTCTAGCTAAATTTGCAATTTCTTCGTATTCTTTGTTTGCTTTTGCTGGAGTTATATAGGCTATCGTTTTTCCCCTTTCTGTTACTCGTAGTATTTCACCCTCTTTTACTTTGCCCAGATACCTGCTTAATTTATTTTTTAAATTTCTAATTCCGACAGAGCCCATGATTCTTCTCCTTATGTAGCTACATTCTATCATGATGTAGCTACATTTTCAATGGTGGTTCCTCCTATTTTTTAATCCTTACTTAATACGACTTAGAATTACCAATTCCATAATTATGGAATTTCATCCATATTTTTTTGAATCAATCAAGGCTAGAGGCTTTTCCAGAATTATAAACGTTTGTGAGTTCTTTGAGCAGCGCTCGTGAGGCACGACCAAGATTCGTTTTGCCTCTGCTGTAATTTCTGAAGATAATAACACCTATCTTCGATTTTGGCTCAAAAATCATAGATGCATTATAACCGGCTACCGAGCCACCATGCCCGATTGTGTGGAAACCCTCTTTATCTATCCTTATGGAAAATCCTAAGCCATAGCCTCCTCCTCCTTCTGGAGTCTGCCTTTTGAGTATTTCCAGGCGCGTTTCTTCAGAGAAAAGTTTTACCGGTGCTGCTCCTGTCATCGCAGCAATAAATTTCGCCAGGTCACCGACCGTGGAATAGATGCCACCATTGGGCACTTTATATCCACGGCCAGCATGTTCCAGAGCAGGAAATTCTGCACTGACAGTCCCCTCTTTTCTTTTCACATACCCCATAGCCATATGTGGCAGGTATTCGGCCGTGAGGATAAAAAAGCTGCTTTTCATTCCCTGGGGCTCGAAGATGTGCTCTCTGATAAGTTCTATGAAGGCTGTTCCCGAAGCCCGGGAAACAGCGAGTCCCAGGATTCCAAAACCGATATTCGAGTAGGAATACTTCTCACCCGGAGAAGATCTAAAAGATGTTTGAGGTATCGAAGCTAAAATCTTATTCTCCCATTGGCTGATCGGGCCCCTGGCTGCATCGCGGAGTTTGGGTTCCCTGTTAAGGCCTGCGGTGTGACTGGCAAGATGCCTGAAGGTGATGGATGGAGAATTCTCTGGCTTTTTGCTGAGGTTGTTTATATCAGGAAAGTATTTTTCGACAGGGTCATCCAGTCCGAAAAAACCATCTTCTACCATCTGCATCATCAAAACAGCGGTAAACGATTTTGAGATCGAGCCTGTTCGATAAATTGTCTCTTTATCCGCGGGAATCTTCTGCTCGATGTCAGCCCAGCCGAAACCTTTTGCCCAGACAAGGTCATTGCCTACGACCACTCCTGCTGAAATGCTGCCGACGCCGTCTTCTGCCACATGCTGTGCGAGCTGGGACTCGAAGCGGGCAATGGCAGCCTGGAAGGGTGAGTGGCTGACTTTCTGGCTTACTGCCACTTCGACAGGTTTTATCCCGGAAGCCCTATCTGCCTCTTTACAAGAATTGAAATGAAAGGCAAAAGACAGACCAAGGAGAATTAAGCCAAAAAACCACGCTTTTTCCTTCAATTGTTTAAGCATGTTCAGATGCCTCCTATTTGCGCCACTTTCCTTCTTTTACCCGTTCAAGGGGCCTCATATTCCGCGTTATGCGGAAAGCTTTTCGCGTTTTTAGATTGTATCGATCACCGGGCGCCAGAAAATAGAATTGACCCTTAGGCGGGATGATCCGGTTGTTGTCATAGATTGCCACATAGCCATCTCCGATAACATCAAAATTGTTTCCATGGACAACGATGGCCGTATTTTCATCGATTCCGATGCCAAGCAATTTGGGGAATTTCTCTATGACTTCGATCAAGTCAAAGTGGCGATTCCGTTTTATCAAATGTTGGTCTATGGCGACATTTCGCAAAAAACCAAATCCCTCCAGATGGTCTCCGACCATGATGGTGTTTGTCTTTGAATCCCCGCGTGCCAGGAAAGACCCCTGGATCGTAGCGCCTGCTGAAGAGCCGCCTATAACTCCTCCGCGCTCCAACAGAGCCAGCAATTCACGGTGAGTCCTCGTGTTAAGATAGGAATCTGCCAGGCGCCACTGCCTGCCTCCAGATATAAAAACTCCCCTGGCATTTTGAATCGGACGGACAAATCCCTCGGAATCTGCTACCGTACGGTCTCTCGTATGGAGGACTGTTAGATTTTTTAAACCCGCTTCTCTGAAACTCCGTAATCCAGACCAGTACTTGTCATAATGCTTTCCAGAGCCGGCCGTGGGAATGATAACGATGGGTGCTTCCGGTCCTCCGGCAAGCTGTATGAATCGATTGAGAATGGCCGGATCCCGCATTGCTCCTCCAATGACGATCAGGTAGCCGTTTGAAGGGCCTACATCTGCTTCCTGGGCAGAAACCCAAACGCCTAACATCAGATAAAGAAGGGTGAAAACGGTAAATAACTTTTTTGTTCTTCTCATTTTTCCTCCTTAATCCCACAAAGGGAGTAGTCAAGATTTTGTATATGATGGAATCGATCGGTTTCTCAAAGACTTAGTCTAGCAGTTTACAGTATCTTTGGATCACTCTTCTGTGTAAACTGGATGGATTGAGGAATGTGGACAATAATTTTTTATTTTTTCTAATTGCTGCACGCTGCAATTGACACAAATGATACGGCGAAAGTCAATAATACGCACATCGACAATTTTTCCATCAGAGGCAGTCCAAAATCTCTTCTCTTTAAGCTGGCTTTGGAGGTCTTTATCAGGGACTGAAATTATTCCAGGATCCTCATTCTTTCCGTCGTAATTTGGAATATTATCCCATGGCTTTATCAGACCATATTTCCCACTTAATATCATCCAGAAGAAGGCTCTTTCTTCAATTTTTTCTTCTTCGGCCCATTTAGTAAAATCGGTAAACTTCTTTCCTCTGAAAGCAAATCTTGAGGTAACATGCTTGGGAGCGTTGGGAATGATATTCCAGATTTTTTGAGTGGAACTAGAGACTATGAATAACGTAGTTGATGGATTGAACTCTGAAAGATTTATTTGGTATAAATTTTTCGTTACCTTTAATTTTTTTTCTAATTTCTCTCTCGATGTTTTTGCAGCATCTCTAAAACTCGGGAGGTTAAATAAATTTTCAGCGATGTTGTAATACTTAATAGCCTCGTTAGTGCTGCGGGTCTTCTCGTATTCCCTCCCAAGATAAAAGGCGACCATGCCATCCTTATAAGCCTCATATAATTTCTCAAGACAAGAAATGATTTTTTCTGAGCTCGAATGCTCGCGGCATTTTTTAACTTTTTCCGTTATTTCTTTCCATTCAGCCTTACTCATTTGATAAAACCTCGTTCCTGAATTAGCTAGCTGGATTTTCTTTTATTTCACTCTCCGGATTTCACTCTGTACTTTTCGAACCATGCAAGAAGATAAAGCTGCTGGAGAAGCCTGTGGGAAGGTCGCCTCCAGCCATGATATTCATTTGGCATCCGGACAAGAAGAGTTTCTTTCTTCAGCATTTTTAAAGCCCTGTAATACTCTTCACTTTGTCCCATCGGCGTCCTCAAATCCGCCTCCCCGGTCATGACCATCGTCGGCGTGGTGACGTTTCCAACGTAGTGGAGAGGGGAACGCAAAGCGTATTCCATCGGGTCTTCCCAGGGGTATTTCTTGAACTGTCTGTACCAGTTTGAGCTATCAGTCGTTCCTACAAACGAATGCCAGTTAATGACCGGTCTCATCGAGACGGCGGCTCTGAAGCGGTCTGTATGGCCGACGATCCAGGCAGTTAGGACTCCGCCGCCGCTTCCTCCGCAAACAAACAGGTTATCCTCGTCTATAAAACCCTTGGCTATTGCCGCATCCACACCTGCCATCAAATCATCAAAATCCTTTCCCGGATAGGAATGCTGAATTCCATTAACAAAATCCTGGCCGTATCCTGTGCTTCCCCGAGGGTTCATGTATAAAACCGCATACCCGTCTGCGGCAAAGTTCTGCCATGCCCAGTTGAAACGGACTGAATACATAGCCCACGGGCCGCCGTGTATATAGAGAATCATAGGATATTTTTTATTTGGATCAAATTCGGCAGGTTTTATGAGCCAGCCCTGAAGGTCAAGATTATCAGGGGATTTAAACCACATTTCTTCAACTCCTCCCAGTTTAACATCGACAAGAATATCCTCATTTACATCCACAAGTTTTTTGATCCGTCCGGGTCTTTTCAAGTTGAGCGTCACAAGGTATCCGGGTTTATGAAAGGAAGAAAGCGTTGTTGCCACCTGGCCGTTTCTTGCAATGGAGAGTCCGGACAAATAATGATTTCCCTCGGTGATTTTCTTTATCTTTCTCTTTAATGAGGCGAAATAGAGATTGGAAACGCCCTGCTCCCGCATAAGGAAATTGACTCCGGAACTGTCCGAAGCCCATATAATGCTTGAAGGAGAATTCGGAAGGCCCACGGCAAGAATACGTTTATTTCCTCCGTTTGTGCCCATAAGGTATATATTGGAGAGATGGCTAGTGAAATTTTTGTCATTGTATCCAGTGTAGGCAATCCATCTGCCGTCCGGTGATACACGGGGTTGCCGGTCCGGGCCTTTTCGGTTGGTTAAAGTCTTTATATCGTGAGTGCTGATATCAACCGAGTAAATTTCGGAATCCCCTCTTAAATATTCGACTTCAGGTTTGCGAGTTGCAGAGAAAAATATTTTCTTTCCGTCATAAGACCATTGAGGGTCGCTGTGAGAGTAGTCACCAGAGGTTACCTTCCTGGGTGTTCCTCCCAGTTCGGCATCGATAATAAAGATATGGGAGTATACCTTCTCAACATATCCCCTACCATCTCTTCTCCAGGATAATCTGTCAACAATAACGGCCGGCTTTGCCCATTTGGCGCCTTTTGGTCTTTTTGGGAGTTTTACAGGAAGAATCGTTTTGCTGTCTCGAATAGTCATGGTAAAAGCTAACTGTTTTCCACCGGGAGACCACCTCAAACTGCCAGGTGAACGTTCAAGATGAGTAAGCTGGGCAACTTCCCGGGTATCGAGCCACAGTACGTGAACCTGAGTTGTTCCATCTCTGTCGGAAAGAAAGGCAATTTTCTTTCCATCAGGGGACCAGACAGGAGAAAAATCCCTCCAGTCTCCATGGGTAAGCTCACGAACACGTTTTCCCTCGATGTCTACTATCCAGAGATTGCTTCTGGAGCGGTCGTTCATTTTATCAATCCAGCCCCGGGTGAAAAGGATATGTTTTCCATCGGGTGAGATATTCGGACTTCCGACCGTTTCCATTTCCATGTATGTCTCTTTATCAAGCAGTTTTTGATTTTTCTGCACACCAAATGCAGTCGAAAATCCAGCAAAAAAGAGAATCAAACCAATTGCTGTTAATCTCGCTGTGATTTTCCTCATAAAAACCTCCTTTTTAAAAAAAAAGATTACCAGGTGTGAGTATTTCCCCTTATTCTTATTTTGTTCATTCAGGATGATAATTTATATAGACCGGAAATTTAAGTCAATATTTTTGAGGTATCATTATTTTGATTAGAAGATTTCAATTACTTTGCCCACTCCCATCTGGATATAATTTTTGCCGTATGCTTCCTTAAACAATTCAATCGCACGATCACCGGTACAGTGGGTTGCACCGACTTTTAACACACCCAGTGATCTGAATTCTTTGATAATATCTTTAACTTCAGCTTCTGATTTACGCATAAGATGAAACCCCCCGAGTACAAGGTATATTTTTTTATCAAGTATTTCTTTAGCTCTCTTGACAATGCTCACGATTCCCGGGTGAGCACAGCCGGTTAAAACAACCAGTTCTTTACTTGTATCCAGTATCATAGATTGTTCCTTGATCTGTCTTCCCATTTCTCCTGTCAGGAAAACATCTTTACATATCTCAACAGGTTTATCCACGCTGATAACTTTTGCTTTCTTTTCTTTAACTCTGCTGACAAACGTACCAGGAAACGAGATAGGAAGGTATACTGAAACTTTGTTATTCTTATCGAGAAAAGAAAAAAGCCCTCCTGTGTGGTCTCCATGGTTATGGGAGATAGCCACTAACTCGACATCTTCTGGATTTACCTTTAAAAAATTAATATTGTGAAAGAGTAGGTCGCTTTTTGTCCCGGTGTCAAACAAAATGGTCTTTTCCGTTCCCTCGATGATACAGGAAAAACCCCAATCCGTTTTTGTTCCTTCGCTAAAGAGATAATTGTCATAAAGGATGGTGATTTTTATCCTATCCGATTCATAAGCAGATGCTTTCTCAGCCACAGAAAGGATTAAAATCAGGCAAATAAATAAAGTAATAACCTTTCTCATGATAACCTCCTTAATCTAGTTTACCACGCAATTCCGTAATCCTCACCATGATTACTGGAGCCTCCCCAGAAGGTGCCATGTTTCCAGTCAAAAAAGATCGCGTTGAGAGGCCCTGAGGTATATTTTCTGATATTTATTTTATAAGCCATACTTTCCAGGTTATCTCTAACCTTTTGAAGAACCTTTTCATTAAGGGTGAGCCTTCCCGGAGTAGCCACATGCCTGCCGAATGAGCTCTGCATCTGGTAACTGACTATGTTCGGTGCCTCACAGGCTTCTTGTACATTCATGCCGAATTCGACCATATTCAGAAAGAACTGCAGACTGTTCTGGTCCTGTGTGTCTCCTCCCTGGACGGCGAAGGAAAGGAAGGGTTTGCCATCTTTAAGAGCCATGCTCGGTGTTAAAGTCGCGCGGGGCCTCTTGCCTGGAGTGACCACATTGAAGGGATTCTTGGCCTCATCAAGGACGAAACTTTGCATGCGCTGGCTCATACCTATGCCGGTGTTGCCGGCGATGCAGGCCGGAATCCAGCCCCCGCTGGGAGTGATGGAGACAACCCATCCTGACTTGTCAGCTGCTTGGATGGAAGTGGTTCCAGCCATGAAACTTACTTCAAAAGCCTCCACTTCTCTTTTGCTCATCTTGTCCGAATCAAGATTGCCCACATTCGACCACTTCTCCAGGAGGTGAAGGAAAGGATTTTTCTTTCCTTCAAAGGGATACGGATCGCCGGGCTTGACACTGGGATCATTCAAATTCCAGTTTACCTTTTTGAGCCTTTCTTTCGCATATTCTTTGGATAGTAATCCTTTAATCGGCTCCTCGGGAGGGAAATAAGGATCTCCATAATAAAAATCTCTATCTGCAAAAGCAAGATTCATCACCTGGTAGAGAGTGTGAATATAATTCACGCTGTTGAAGCCCATTGATTTCAGGTCGATATTCTCCAGCATGTTCAGCATCTGCAGGAGAACCGGTCCTTGAACCCAGGATGTAAGCTTGTAGACTTCGATTCCTTTATAGGTGCTCATGACCGGCTCTTCAATGTAGACCTTCCAGTTCAAGAGGTCCTCCTTGGTCATGAGTCCCCCCTGCTCCTGGCAGCTGCGGACATATTCCTCGGCAATATCTCCTTTATAAAAGCGCTCATAGGCTGCGTAGATGGCCTCCTTCCGGTTCTTCCCTTCTGCCAGAGCTTTCTGTTCAGCCTCAATTATCTTCTTCAGGGTTTCTAAAAGATCCAGCTGGCGGAAGATTTCTCCTGGATGGGGAGCCTCATGTTCTTCACCAAGATGGGGAAGCAAGATCTTCTTCGAATAAGGCCACTTCTTGATCCTGTTTTTTGACCTTTCTACTCCTGATGTAAATTGCCGCTCTGCAGGATATCCTTCAGCCATCTGCATGGAAGGTTCGAGCACTTCTTTGAGGCTCATGGTCCCGAACTCGGCCAGCATGACCATCAATCCTCCAGGGGTCCCGGGAGTCACTGCAGCCAGCGGACCATAGGCTGGTGGATATTCCAGCCCTTTTTCTTTGAAGAATTCAGGTGTTGCTCCAGCCGGAGCCGCGCCTAATGCGTTGATGCCAAGGACTTTTTTAGTTTGAGGATTATAGATCAGGGCCTGGGTCTCCCCTCCCCAGCCTAAAACATCCCACATGGTACAGGTCGCTGCGAGCATGGAACAGGCTGCATCCACAGCATTTCCACCTCTGTGAAAGATCATGGCCCCCGCAGTAGCAGCGAGTGGTTTTCCGGTGATGGCGACCCAGTGTCTGCCGTGAAGGACCGGCTTTTCCGTTCTGCCGATGCTGATAGTGTTTGAAACAAAAAGAAAAACAACCAGGAGTGAAGCCGTCTTCCATCCTTTGATAATTATTTTATTGAGCGAAAACATTAAATCCCTCCTCTAAAATTTTTTTTGTCTTCTCCGTATATTTAGTCTATTCCGTCTGTTTTAATTGTCAAGAGTTTATGGATATTACTTATCGAATAAATGTAAAATTTGAAGATATGAGTCCAATTATTTATAATTTTTATTTTAGAGCTCTTTTCAAAAGGAGGTATTTGTGACTATGAGATACTCATCCAGATTAAGGACAATATATACGGTTGTTTTCTTAATTCTTTTTGTCTCTCTGGCTTATGCTGATAAAAAAACCGATGCGGTCGACAAGCTGTTTGCCCCATGGGACAAAACAATAACGCCCGGTTGTGCGCTGGCCGTCGTTAAAGACGGAAAGATTATATACAAACGGGGTTATGGCATGGCTAACCTGGAGCATAACATTCCCATAACGCCTCAATCGGTCTTTTATATCGGCTCTGTCTCAAAACAGTTTGTGACAATGTGCATCGCTTTACTCGAAAAGCAAGGAAAACTATCTATCGACGAAGATATCAGAAAGTATGTCCCGGAAATGCCTTATTATGGAGTACCGATAGCCATCCGCCACTTGATCCACCATACGAGCGGCCTCCGAGATTATCTCACTTTATTGGGCATCGCCGGAATAGACTTCGGAAGTTTTCACGAGGATGATTCGCTTGAGCTTATTGTCCGCCAGAGGGAATTGAATTTCAAACCCGGAGAGCAGTACCTTTACAGCAATTCCGGCTATTTCCTTTTGGCAGTGATCGTAGAGAGAGCAAGCGGCAAGAGCCTCAGAGAATATGCCGAAGAAAACATCTTCAAACCATTGGGAATGCAAAACTCCCACTTTCACGATGATTACACAATGCTCATTAAAAACAGAGCTTCTGGTCATTACCTGCGAGGCAAGGGGAAATATATAAATTTTATATCCACTTTTGATTGTGTCGGTTCAGGCGGCTTGTTCACTTCAGTGGAAGACCTTTTTCTCTGGGACCAGAACTTCTACCATTACAAAGTTGGCGGCAAAGAAGTACACGAGCTTCTCCACACCCGGGGAACATTAAACAACGGGACGAAACTCGACTATGCTTTTGCGCTCGGAATAGGAACTTATAAAGGATTAGAAACCGTTAGTCACGGAGGGGCATTAGGAGGTTACCGATCCAATCTCATCCGTTTCCCCGAACAGAATTTTTCCGTAATCTGCCTTTCCAACCTCAGCACATTCAATCCAGGAAGGCTCTCCCAACAGGTAGCTGATATCTATCTTTCCGGCCATTTTAAGAAGGAGGCCAAAGAAGAAATCAGGCCAAAGGAAAAAGTAAAATTCATCAGGCTTCCTGAGAAAAAACTTAAAGAAAAAGTTGGCGCTTATGTTCAGCCAGAGACCGGAAAAATTGTAAGATTGTTTTTTAGAGGCAGAAGATTAAACACCAGGTTATCCGGACGAAATTATCCTCTGGAAGCTTTGAGCGATACAGAATTTATTTTACTTAATGCACAGGTCAAAACAGTTGTTAAATTTGAAAAACAGAAAAAAGGGAAGCCTTTGCTTCTGCACATTTATACTGAGGGAAAAAAGCCTGAAATCTACGAAGCTGCCGAATCATGGGAGCCGACCCCCGACCAGCTTCAAGAGTTTACAGGAGATTACTACAGTGAAGAGCTGCAGGCAACCTTCAGCCTAGCTCTCAGAAGAGGGAAACTGCACTTTACTCACCGAAATGCTCCTGAGCCTCCTCTGCAGCCTACACTGCAGGATAAATTTACTGTCAGGAGCTTGAGAGTCAATTTTGTCCGCATTGAGGATAAAAAAATATCTGGTTTTATCCTGGATGCAGGACGGGTCAGAAATCTCAGGTTCGATAAAAAAACAAACTGACATCTTATTGTCAATACTCAATATAGAACTTCTCCATCAAAGACCGCCACTTTTTCATAAGATCTTCATTCAGGTCTAGGGGAGGTTTAGCATCGAGAGGTATAAAAGGTTTATAGGGATTGCTCTTGGAATAAGCCTCAAATTCATCTCTCAGCTTTTTAAGTTCTTTGGGCTTGGTGAGAAGGTCAATGGCAGACGCTGCCATTGCTTTGGCTCCAGCATTCAGGCCTTTCCAGGCCGTCGAACCAGAATTGCATGCTACCGAGGACCAGTGATGGCCTATGGCTCCAGGGACTTGCCCCGGGAACCTGATGGTTGCCGTTGGGGCTATAAGGGTGACATCACCCACATCAGATGACCCTCCTCCGACAAATCTGCGCCGGCTGGGATCTCTGAGCTCGCCCACCTTTGAGGGCATTCCTCTCTCTATTCTGCCAAGCTCCTTCTGAAGAGCCTTGGCAAATGCATGTTCCTCCTCAGTCCACTCCGGCATTCCGACCAGTTCGATGTTTTTCTGGAAAAGCTCTGCTGCAGCCTTATTGGCATGACGCTGGTGCACAGCGGAAAGGCAGCGGATTTCAACCAGCTCTGTTCCTGTAGCCAGAGCTCCGGCTTTGGCGCAATTTATGACCTTCCGATACATTTCTTCTACTCGTTCATCGCTGTTCCTGATGTAATACCAGACGCTTGCTCTGTCAGGGACCACATTGGGAGCTTCCCCGCCACCAGGAATCACGTAATGCATGCGGTAGGTGTAGAGAAGGTGCTCACGGAGGAAGTTTGTTGCGACATTCATGATTTCAACGGCATCGAGAGCGCTGCGTCCTCCCCACGGTGCTCCAGCGCCATGGGCAGTCCGGCCTCTGAATGAAAAAATAGTCGAGAACATCGCATTTCCGCCCTTGCCATAACTTGTCCCAAATCCGCTACTGCTGTGGTTATCTATGACCGCATCCACATCCTCAAAAAGCCCTGCCCTGATCATATAGGGCCGGCTTATGAGTGTTTCCTCGGCAGGAGAGCCGAAGACCTTTATTGTCCCTT
>JAGLWV010000139.1 GCA_023133225.1 Candidatus Aminicenantota bacterium
ATAAAATTGAGAACATGGAAGAAAATCTGAATTTTGGTTATGAGAAAAACAATATAATGAGCTTATATCATTGAAAATAAAATATGGTGTCGGCAGTTTTTATAAATCATTCAGTCCAGTCAATCGGAGGGATTGTCTTTTAACTCCTCTTCTAAAGGAAAAGTTACGGCATTCCTTTCAAGAAGTGAAAGTTGTTTTATACCTTCTTCTATCTCCATCTTTACACTTCCCTTGAATCCAGCTCCCTCCATGATCGAAATTTTGGGCGAAGTAATATCTCCTTTAACATCTCCATCTTTTGAAATAAAAACTTTTCCAGAAGCGTAGATATTTCCTTCTATGCTCCCTTTTATGGTAACGTTCTTAGCTCGAATATCGGCCTTGATCTTTCCAGTCTGCTCCACCAAAAGACTATGGTTCTTTAGATTTATTTTTCCCCGAAATCTCCCTTCGATAATCAGGTCTTCATCACCTGATATTTCACCTTTCAGGCGAAAAGAAGTACCGAAGCGTGCTGTGTTTCGGGGAGGAGCTTTTTCAGGCGTAATTTTTTTATCTTCTTCCTCTTTTTCTTCAACAGGCATGAATTTTACCATCTTGCCTCCGGGTCTTCTCCAAATAGAGTCATCAAATTATAAATGGCTCCCAAATTGATGTCAACACACGTTTTTTTTACTTCCCCTTTGATTCTTTTGTTGGAGTAGAGTATAAAGAAAAGGGTTAGGATTTTAGGCCTGATTTTAAAATAAAGGAATAGTATTTAAGGGAGATTCTATATTTTTTTCACAAGGATAAACTATGGAGAGGGTAGAATGGATGATAACGTTAACAGAAAAGCCTTAGAGCTTATATCTTTAAAAGGGAAAGTTGCATTGATTACGGGAGCAGCATCAGGAATCGGACTTGCAACAGCAAAATGTTTAGCAGAAGCGGGAGCTCGTGTTGCTTTGCTGGATATCAACGAATCTAAAGGAAAAGAGGCAGCAGTAGAGATTGAAAACTCTGGGGAAAATGCGAAATTCTATAGATGTGATGTAACTTCAAATTCTGACTGTAAAAGCATAACTCAAGAGGTGTATAGGGAATTCGGCAGGATCGACATCCTGTTTAACAATGCAGGAGTGATCAAGCGCAAAAACATAGTGGAGTTAAGCGAAGAAGAGTGGGATGTGGTACTCAATGTCAACTTGAAGGCTATATATTTGCTCTCCCATCATGTGATCCCTTATATGGCAAAGGGCGGGGGAGGAAGTATCATAAATGCCGGTTCAGGGTGGGGTTTGAAAGGTGGACCAAATGCTGCAGCATATTGTGCTGCTAAAGGAGGAGCCGTGAATCTTACCCGAGCAATGGCCATCGATCATGGAAAGCAGCGTATCCGGGTGAATTGTGTTTGTCCCGGGGATACGGATACGCCGCTCCTGCATGATGAAGCCGCTCAGTTGGGCGAAGCGAGTGAAAAGTTTATGAAAAAAGCTGCAGACCGTCCTCTCGATCGGATCGGACTTCCTGAAGATATAGCCAATGCAGTTCTCTATTTTGCCAGTGACATCTCGAGCTGGGTAACAGGGTCAATCTTAGTCGTTGATGGTGGTGGTCTGGCATGAAAAAAATCCTGACTAAACACTAGTGTATTATTTTATTTTCAAGGAGTTGATTTATGAGTAAAAAAGAAAAAAAAGTTCATCCCTATATTCCTAATTCTGTTCCAGAAGTCAAAGCAAAAATGCTTGAGGAAATCGGGGTGAAGGATATTGAAGAACTCTATGGAGATATACCTGAAGGTTTGAGGTTTAAAGGAGAGATGGACCTACCTGAGGCCTTACCATCCGAACATGACCTAAAACGTCATGTTGAAAAAATTCTTTCAGGAAATCAGACATGTCAGGAAAATATCAGCTTCCTGGGTGGAGGATGCTGGAAGCATTATGTTCCTGCCGTCTGTGATGAAATCAGCCAGCGTTCGGAATTTCTAACAGCCTATGGCGGAGAACCGTATGAGGACCATGGAAGATTTCATGCTCTGTTTGAGTATGAAAGCTTGATGGCTGAACTTTTAGACATGGATGTCGTGAATGTGCCGACATACGATTGGTGCCAGGCTGCAGGCACTTCGATAAGAATGGCCGGGAGGATTACCGGCCGGACTGAAATACTTGTCTCTGATACCGTATCTCCCGAAAGGCTTTCGGCTATAAACAATTATTGCAGGCCAGTTGTTACTCTTAAAATGGTTAAGCATTATCCAGAGACCGGAGTGATGGATCTGGAAGACTTAAAATCAAAGATGTCTTCCAGTACAGCCGGAATTTATTTCGAAAACCCGTCCTATCTGGGATTTATTGAGCATCAAGGCAAGGCGATATCAGACATTACACACAAAAATGGAGCTTTATCTATAGTTGGTGTTGATCCGGTTTCTTTAGGGATAATTATCCCGCCAAGCCATTATGGGGCAGATATAGTCTGCGGGGATATTCAAGGCCTTGGTATGCATATGAGCTACGGAGGCGGCCTGGGAGGATTCATAGCAACCCGTGATGAAGAAAAATTTGTGATGGAATTTCCGTCTCGACTTTTCGGCATCACAAAAACTTCTGTTGAAGGCGAATACGGTTTTGGAGATGTTGCCTATGATCGAACATCCTTTGCTGAAAGAGAAGGAGGAAAGGAATTTGTAGGAACCCATGCAGCATTATACGGAATCACAGCCGCAGTATACTTATCCCTTATGGGGCCCAAGGGGATGCAGGAAATGGGCAAAGTCATTGTGCAAAAATCTCAGTATGCCATGAAGAAACTCTCAGAGATCAACGGAGTCAAAGTTCCGATCTTTGAATTACCGCATTTCAAGGAATTCACAGTCGATTTCAAAGCTGCGGGGAAGACGGTTGAAGATATTAATAAATTTTTGCGAAAAAATGGAATCTTTGGAGGCAAAGACCTTTCCAAAGAATTCCCTGAACTGGAAAATTGCGCCCTGTACTGTGTGACCGAAGTTCACACAAAAAATGATATTGATCATCTGGTTCAAACATTGAATGATTTTTTGTAACAAAAATATCATGAAGAAAGGAAAATTCCGATGAAAACTATCAACAAAAGCAAGTTAAGAAACTTCCATCAGGCCAAATGGGATGAGCCCATCATTTTTGAATTAAGCACAGAAGGGGAAAGAGGCCTTTTGATCTCTGAAGTTGAAAAAGAGATTGAAGAAAGTGTGGGTGATGGAATATCCAAATTGCCGGAAAACATGATTAGAAAAAAGCCTCCGGCCCTTCCTGAAGTATCCCAAATGAGAGTACTGAAACATTATCTCCGTCTCTCCCAGCACTGTCTTGGAGCGGATTTTAACATTGATATAGGGCAGGGGACCTGTACC
The DNA here is from genome assembly GCA_023133225.1 of Candidatus Aminicenantota bacterium. Classification (GTDB taxonomy): domain Bacteria; phylum Acidobacteriota; class Aminicenantia; order Aminicenantales; family Aminicenantaceae; genus JAGLWV01. The sequence continues at coordinate 3,383 of JAGLWV010000139.1, forward strand.
ATGAAGTACAGCCCGAAAATCAACGAGGTCTTAGTCCGTTCTCCGAAGGTGACAGAGCTTCATCCCTTCCAGGATGAGAGCACGGTTCAGGGTGCTCTGGAAGTCATGTATAAATTGGATATCTTTCTCAGAGAGATTTCAGGGCTCAGCAAATTTAGCCTCCAGCCGGGTGGGGGTGCATCAGCGATATTTACCATGGCTTCTATTATCCATGCCTATCATGAGTTCCGTGGAGAAGCTGAGAAACGAGACGAGATTATCACAACTATATTTTCTCATCCTTCCGACGCCGCAGCCGCTGCTGTAAAAGGATATAAAATCATCACTCTCTACCCGAATGAAGATGGGCTGCCAGAGGTCGGAGCCCTGAAAAAAGCAGTTTCCGACCGTACTGCCGGATTATTGATCACCAATCCGGAAGATACGGGAATCTTCAACCCCAAAATAGAAGAGTTTACAAAAATCACTCACGATGTTGGAGGCCTCTGTGGTTATGACCAGGCCAATGCCAACGGGATACTCGGTGTCACAAGAGCAAAGGAAGCCAATTTTGACCTTTGCTTCTTTAATCTGCACAAAACTTTCTCTTCCCCCCATGGCTGCGGCGGACCTGCAACAGGGGCACTGGGAGTAACTGAAGAACTTATAAACTACCTGCCTGTGCCAGTTGTGGAGTTCGATGGCGATAAATATTTTCTCAATGACAACCTTCCCAATACGATCGGCAAGGTCAGAGGGTTCCACGGCGTTTTCCCTGCCGTGCTGAGAGCGTATGCGTGGGTAATGAGTTTGGGAGCCGAAGGACTCAAAGAGGCTGCCAGTGTGGCTGTTTTGAACAATAACTATATTTTAGAGAAGATTAAAAAAGTAAATGGGGCTAGTGCTCCATTTGCCAGAGGAAGACACCGCATAGAGCAGGTCAGATACAGCTGGGAACAACTTACCAGAGAAACAGGAGTAACGGTAGAAGATGTGATATGCAGAATGGTTGATTTTGGCTTTCATTTATGGACGAGTCATCATCCTTTTATCGTGCCTGAACCGTTCACGATCGAGCCAACGGAATCCTACTCCAAAGATGAGATCGATGAATATATTGCTGGATTGGAGAAAGTGGTTGAGGAAGCATACAAGGAGCCTGATAAAGTGAAAAACGCTCCCTACAACAGTGTTGTTCACAAGATTGACAACAGTACCCTGGACGATCCTCAAAAATGGGCCATAACGTGGAGAGCCTATTTGAAGAAACACAAAGGAGGCAGTTGAAGAGTGAACTTTTAACTCGACTTTTTGACTTCAATTTTTTCTTATGATATAAGTTTTGAAAGGTATGGGCTAAACGAGAAGAAGAGAGGGACGTTCCCCAAGGGGCACCCTTTAAATATTCGCAAAGCGCAATAGGATGGTACGTTGTGGCAGCGTCCCTTTAGAAGAGGAGGGGATGAATGGAACTCAATAGATTTAATGGGGGGATAAAATTACTAAGCATTTTCCTTCCTTTCTTCCTTTTTATTTCTCTGGAGGCAGCTCCTTTAAAACTAAAAGTTGTCATTGATAACGCTTCTGTAATGGAGAAGCCTGAAATTGGAGGCAAGATTCTTGCCAGATTTCCTTTGAACACAGTTTTAAATGCAGAATCGAAACAAGGAGAATGGTACAAAGTTTATCTGGAAAAAGGAGGGATTCAGATCCCTGGCTATATTCATGAGATGTTAGTTGAAGAAATGAAAGAGGAGGAATTGACTGGACAGGAGATGGAAAGCCAGATCAAAACCCAGGGAGCTCAAGCAAAACTGATTTCAGAAATTAATCTAAAAATAGAGGAAAGCAGGACATTGGTCATTCAAGGGAATGATCTTGAGAAGGCCATAAGGTTTCTCAGACCTCTTGTTGTCAAGGTTTTTGAAGTTGCGGATACCAAGAAACGGAAAGAATTCGCGGCTGAGATTTTTTTATGGATAGGACTTGCCTATACCGGACAGGGTGATGAGAATTCGGCTTTGAATGAATTTAAAAATATGTTTGAGATTGATAATGTCTATGCGAAGGAGATTACCCGCAATATCATTAATTCTGAAATTGTCGCACTGATTCAACAGGCTGAAAAAGAATTTTTAGGCATAGTAACAGAATATACACTTGCTATTTCTACTGAGCCAAAAGAGGCAAAGATAATAATTAACGGCAAGGAAATAGGCCTTTCTCCTGAGATTTGCAGCACGACCTCACCAAAGGTTGTCATTGAAATTGAGAAAGAGGGATTCAAGCCTGTCAGAGAGGAGTTATTTCTCACCCGGTCTAGTACAAAGAAAGAATTTACCCTGGAGAGAATCGGAAGGAATGTGGAAGTAAAATCCGTTCCAATGAGAGCAAGAGTTTTTCTGGATGAAAAAGATACAGAAAAAGTGACGAACTGTTTACTGCAGTCTGTTCGCCTTGGTCTTCATAAAATAGGTGTAATAAAAGAGAATTACGCAGTGTGGGAAGGAGAGATAGAGATAGATGAGGGGACGGAGCCTTTCGTTATTGAAGTTGTCTTAACTCCCAATAAATACGATTATATCGCTAAATGGGGAGCACCTGATAAAAAGGTTTTCCAGAAGCCAACGGGAATAGCCGTGGATAGTGAAAATTATATTTATATTGTTCATTCTGGAAAGAGTAAGATAAAAAGAATCAGTCCGGGAAGAGGTGCTCTAAAAACTGATGATTTTCGGAGAATAAAAAATCCTGCTGGCATTGCTGTTGATAATCAAGGTTATATTTATGTCGCGGATGCAAAGGGTCACTGTGTCATAAAATTTGATGAGGAAGGAAAATTTATACAAAAATGGGGAAAAAGAGGCAAAGAAAGACAACATTTTATGAATCCCTCAGGCATCGCGATAGATAGCAATAATGATATCTATGTTGTTGATTCAGGAAACAACCGCATAAAAAGATATTCTCATACTGGTATTTTGAAGAAGGTGTGGGGAAGAAAAGGCACTTCGGATGGAGGATTTGTTCTTCCGACGGCTGTTGCTTTGAGTCAGAAAAATGAAATTTTTGTTCTGGATAGAACTCGTGTCCAGAAATTCTCATCTGAGGGAGAATTTATTGCTTCATGGGGAAAAGCAGGCTCTGGGGATGGAGCGTTTAATAATCCTATGGGAATGTGTATTGATAAGAGCAATTTTGTCTTTGTGGCAGATTCTGGCAATAATAGAATTCAAAAATTTGATGAAAATGGCAAGTTTATAACAAAATGGGGGAATACGGGAACGGGTAATGGCCAGATGATTTTTCCAATCGGAGTTGCTGTTGATAAAAATGGATATATTTCAGTTGTGGAGAGAGATAACAACAGAGTTCAAATATTTGGGGTTATCCCCAAATCGGATTCTTGATCAAAAAAAATATATTTACAGACACGTACACTCAATCGTCATTCCCGCGGAGCCTGTGCCCGCGCAGGCGGGGTAGCGGGAATCCATAGCTATTTCCCACACCTATTGAGAAGTTATCAAATTTCCAACAACCTTAAAGGGATTTGCCGTTAGGCTTGGATTATTCACGAGTCGAGATTGC